>NZ_JBEOSF010000024.1:0-113642 GCF_040302725.1 Kitasatospora sp. NPDC097605
CCGGGGGGCGGGGGGGGGGCTGTCCCCCGGCGCGGCGGTGCGGGCCGTGCGCCCCGGCCGGACGCGACGAGGGCGGGCAGTCGGTCGACTGCCCGCCCTCGTCGCGTCCGTACCGTCCGCCGGTACGGGCAGGAGGTCTCAGAATCCGCCGGTCTGCTCGTCGCGCCGACGCTGCCAGCGCTGCTCGACGCGGTCCATCATCCCGGCCTTGCGGCGGGGGGCGGCGGCCTGGCCTCCGGGACGCTGCGCCTGTCCGGCGGGCCCGCGGCGCCAGCCGGTCACGGCGAAGACGGCGCACCCGAGCATGACCAGGAAGCCCACCACGCTGACCCAGATCTGGTCGACGACCATGCCGCCCATCAGCAGGCCGATGCCGAGCACGAAGCCGCCGATGGCCAGATAGACCCGTCGCCGGGTGTAGGTGCGCAGACCGGTTCCCTCAAGCGCCGACGCGAATTTGGGATCTTCGGCATACAGCGCTCGCTCCATCTGGTCGAGCAGTCGCTGCTCGTGCTCCGAGAGCGGCACGGAGTCCTCCTACTCGTCGGTCGCGGGTGCGACCGGTCCGCCGCCCCGGTCGGGGTGGCAAGTCCAATCAGCCTTCAGAACACGCGGTCGGACGCCTGTGCGGGGGCCCGGGCCCGTGTCGTCCATATGCCCCGAGCGTCCGGCGGTCATGCTTCCGGCTTTACCCAGATCATACGGTCCACGGGCCCGTCGCGGAGTGGTCGACCACGCGTGGGCCCGGCCACTTCGGCGGCTCCTCGCCGCACCCTCCTCAACGCGGCGGAGTGCGGACAAGTGCCCGATCCATTGGAATCGGCCCGGACCTGGGGAGATCCCGAGGAGAAGGCGGGGAGAAGGGCGGGAGACGCGCCGAAGGTCCGTCGGCGAACGGTGGTGGGACGGGGGTGGGCCGCCCGGTCAGGCCAGGGTGGCCAGCAGGTGGAGCTGGGTCGCCACCGCGTGGAAGGCCGGCTGCCCGGCGGCGGCCTCCTCCAGCTTGAGCAGCGCGTCCAGCGCGCCCGGCTCGGTGTCCACCAGGACGCCCGGTACCAGGTCGGCGAAGACCCGCACGCCGTGCACCGACTCCACCCGCAGCCCGGCCCCGGCCGCCAGCCGGTCCAGCTCCTCGCCGGTGAAGCGGCGCGGCATCGGGTCGCCCTCTCCCCAGCGGCCGTCGGCGGCGCCCAGCACCGCGCGGGCGTCGTCGAAGTGACCGCCGAGCGCGCGGGCGAGCACGGCGCCGTTGCGGTTGGCGGCCAGCAGGCTGACGAAACCGCCCCGGCGCAGGGTGCCGGCCAGGCTGCGGAGCGCCTCGGCCGGCTCGTCGACGACCTCCAGCACGCCGTGGCAGAGCACCGCGTCGACGGTGCCGGGCGCGACCACCTCGGGCAGCGTCTGGGTGTCACCCTGCACGGCGCGGACCAGTTCGGTCACGCCGGCCTCGGCGGCCCGCCGCTCCAGCGCGAACAGCGCGTCCGGGCTCGGGTCGACCACGGTGACCCGGTGGCCCAGCCGGGCCACCGGCACGGCGAAGTTGCCGGTGCCGCCGCCGGTGTCGACCACGTCGAGCACCGGCTGGTCCAGCTCGGCCACCCGCTTCTCCAGGGCGGCGCGTACCACCTCCCACACCACGGCGGTACGCAGGGCGCTGCGGGGACGCGTCGGGTACAAGGCGGGGCTCCTTGGCACGTGCAGTGTCGATCAGTTGCCTCCACCTTAGGCCCTCTGCTCCTCCGGCCCCTTCCGGCCGCCCCCTCGCTCACCCCGCCTCGCGCACCTCCCCCCGGCGAACGTCCGCCCGCAGGCCGTCCGTGGCGTCCGGGTCGTCGTCCAGCGGCAGGCGGGGGGCGGGCGGGGTGGCGTGCAGACCGAGCAGGCGCTCGACCAGGCGGAGGAACAGGGCCGAGTTGCGGACCAGGTCGTCCGCGTCCCGGGCCGAGGCCGATCCCCGGATGCCCGCCTCGGCGGCCGCCCGCCGGCGCGCGCCCGCCGCGAAGTACGGCGCCCACTCGGCGAGCTCGGGTGCCACCTCGGGCAGGACCTCCCAGGCGCTGCGGATCGCCCGGCGCCGCCGTTCGCTCTTCTCCGGGCGCCCCCGCACGGCCAGCACCGCCGCGACGGTGCGCAGCGCCGCGAGGTGCGCGGCCGCGTACCGCTCCAGCGGGTCCTCCAGGGCGCGGGCCCGGTCGAGGGTGCGGTGCGCCTCGGCGAGCAGGTCGAGCGCGGCGGGAGGGGCGGCGCTGCGGCGCAGCACCGGATGCACATCGGCACCGGCGGACGGCCGGTGGGCGGAGGAACGCGCGGCGCTCCCCGGTCGGTGGGCGGCGGAGTGGAGGCGGGCGGTGACGGGCTCAGGGTGGCTGATGGTCATGGTCTCCCCCGTTCCGAGGCAGCGCGCGGGCCGGGTGGCCCGTGCCCCTCCATGGTGACCGGCACCACTGACAATCGGGCCGGGCGCGGCCCCACCGCCCGCCCGGACGCCGAAGCGCCGCCCCCCACGGACGGCGCTTCGGAACTCCGCGGTCCCCCCGGGCGCCGGCTCCCCCCTGGCCCGCTCCGCCGCCCCGTGCCGGCGGTGCGCGGCCCCCGGCCGACTCCGGTGCGGACGGGCCCGCGTTCACTCCGCCGGCCGTCCGCTCCTCCGGGCGGGGCGCCCGACGCGCCGCCGACCCGGTGCCACCACTGTGGCGTCCGCGCAGGTCGGAGGCCATCCGCGCAGGTACTCAATCGGCCGTCTGAGTATCCGTACTCAGACGGCGCGGGGCGGGGAACCGCCGGTCCCGCCGGCGGCGTCCCGGTACGGTACGGCGAGCCGGGCCGATCCCGGCGGGGACTGCGAGCACGAACGGACGGGGAAGCCGATGACGATCGTCCCGCTGATCTTCACCAGCGGACTGGCGAGCGGGATCAACGCCTACGCGGTGGTGCTGCTGCTCGGCCTGCTGGGCCGGTTCGCCGGAGCCGACTCGGTGCCGGCCGCCCTCGAGCGCACCGATGTGCTGATCGCCGCCGCCGCGCTGTTCCTGCTGGAGGCGGTGGCCGACAAGATCCCGTACGTGGACAGCGTCTGGGACGTCGTCCACACGGTGATCCGGCCGGTCGCGGGCGCCACCGTCGGCGCGCTGATCGCCTCCACCGACCCGGGTTCGCTGGGCGAGGTCGCGGCGGGCGCGATGGGCGGCACGACGGCGCTGGTCAGCCATCTGGTGAAGGCCTCGCTGCGGATGGCGGTCAACACCTCGCCCGAGCCGGCCAGCAACATCGCGGTCTCGCTGGCCGAGGACGTCTCGGTGGCCGGGCTGGTCACGCTGGCGATCTTCCACCCGTGGCTGGCCGCCTCCATCGCCACCGTGCTGCTGCTGACCGGCCTCCTGCTGGTGTGGTTCGCGATCAACCGGATCCGCGCCTTCCGCGCCCGCCGCCGCGAACGCCGCGCCGCCCGCGCGGCCGCCTCCCCGGGCCCCGCGGCCGGACAGCCGGTGGCCGAGGGGGGCATCCGGCGGACCTAGGATCGGGACCATGGCACGGATCGTCATCATCGGCGCAGGTATGAGCGGGCTCGCGACGGCTTCCCGGCTGGCGACCCTCGGGCACAAGGTGACGGTCTGCGAGGCGCGCAGCACCTACGGCGGCATGGTCGGCCGTTACGAGCGCGACGGCTTCGCCTTCGACACCGGCCCCGGGCTGCTCACCCTGCCCGCCGTCTACCGCGACCTCGCGCTCAAGACCGGGCGCGAGCCGCTGGAGCAGCTGGTCGAACTCGGCCCGGTCGACCCGGAGAGCCGGCACCTGTTCCCCGACGGGACGGCCGTGTCGCTGCCCAACGCCTCCCGGGGCGGTGTGATCCAGGCCCTCGACCAGGCCTTCGGCCCGGGCACCGGCGAGCGGTGGGCCGAGGTGCTCAACCACGGCCGCACGGTCTGGGAGGCCACCCGGCGCCCGCTGCTGGAGGAGCCGCTGCCCGCCGACCCGGCGGCGCTGCACACCGACCCGTACCCCGTGCCCGAACCGCCCCGGCGCGGTCTGTTCGGCCGGCGGCGCGGCCCGCGCCGGTGGACGCTCGCCGACGTCGCCGCCGAACAGCTCGGCGGGCACCCCGGGCTGACCGCCCTGTTGCACGAGCACGCGCTGCGGTTCGGCCTGGACCCGCGCACCGCCCCGGCCGGGGCCACCGTGCTGCCGTACATGGAGCAGTCCTTCGGCGTCTGGTACGTCAAGGGCGGGCTGCGGGCGCTGGCCGACGCGGTGTACCGCCGCTGCGAGCAGCGCAAGGTGGAGTTCCGCTTCGAGACGCCGGTCGCCAAGGTGATCGTCCGCGACGGGCGGGCGTGCGGCGTGCAGACCAAGGGCGACCGGATCGACGCCGACGTGGTGGTCTCCTCGATCGACGCCCGGGTGCTGCACACCCAGTGGATGGGCCCGGCCGAGAGCTCGGACGAGTGGCCCGCCGCCGCCGAGCGGCTGCACGGCGTACCGGGACGGGTGAGCGTGCTGCTCGCACTGCGCGGCGCGCGCCCGGAGGGCACGGCGCACCGCACGGTGGTGCACGCCGGTGATCCGGCCGCGGAACTGGCCGGCGTCTTCGACCCGACCGCGCCGCTGACCGACCGGCCGACCGTACAGGTGCTGCGGCCGGACGACCCGTCGCTGCACCCGGAGGGGCACGAGGCCGTGGTGCTGACCGCGACCACCCCGTCCCTGGACCTCGACTGGGGCGCCCCCGGAGTGGCGGACGCCTTCGCGGACCGGATGCTCGACCACGTCGACGCGGCCGGCCTGAACCTGCGCGAGCGGCTGCTCTGGCGCGTGGTCCGCACCCCCGAGCACACCGAGCGCGAGACCGGCTCCTTCTTCGGCTCCGTCCCTCCCCCGGCCCTCGCCGGCCTCGACGGCACCCTCCTCCAGGCCCCGAACGAGGACCACCCCGGCCTCTACCTCACCGGCGGCGCCGCCCACCCCGGCGGCGGCCTCGCCCGCGTCGGCATGTCCGCCTGCATCGTCGCCAACCTCATCGGCCCCGCCTGACCCCACCCCCGCCCGAAAAGTCGGCCCCGCCGACTTCCCACGCCACCAATCTACGCGCATAGACCCCTGTCAAGGCCGCGCCGAAAGTGCACCCCGGAACAGAAAGTCGGCCCGGCCGACTTCTCGCACAGGCGGAGCAGGAAGTCGGCCTGCCCGACTTTTCGCGCACCCCGAGGGCCAGATCTACGCGCATAGAGTCACCAAGGCCGCACAGGCGCACCCGGATCAGGAAGTCGGACCCGCCGACTTCTCGCGCCAGGAGGCCGCGAGACGGAGCAGGAAGTCGAACCGGCCGACTTCTCGCGCACGCGAGCGCCGAATCTACGCGCATAGAATCGCCGAGACCGACCGCACAGGCGCCCGGATCAGGAAGTCGGGCCTGCCGACTTCCTGCGCCAGGAGGCCGTGAAGGGGCGGCGGTGGAGTGGAAAGTCGGCGGGGCCGACTTTTCGCGCCAGGGACTGCAGGCCGGCGAGGGCGGAGCAGGAAGTCGGCGGGGTCGGCTCTTCGTGAGCGCAGGGTGATCTACGCGCATAGACCGGCCGACTTCCGGGAGGGCGGGCGCAGAGGGCGGGCGGAGTGGGAAGTCGGCGGGGCCGACTTCTGGGGTCAGGACTGTTGCTGCCAGGTGGGGTGCTGCTGCTGGTAGCCGTACTGGTCGTACTGGGGCTGCTGGGGGATGCCGGTGATGGGCTGGTCCGGCTCCGGCTGGGCGGGCTGCCACTGCTGCTGTTGGTCGTAGCCGTACTGCTGCTGCTGCGGGTAGGCACCGTAGGGGTCGGGCTGTGGCTGGTAAGTGCCGTACTGGTCCTGCTGGGGGTAGCCGCTGTAAGCCGCCTGGTCGTAGCCGAAGGCCGGCTGCCACTGCTGCTGTTGCTGTTGCTGTTGCTGTTGGTCGTAGCCGTACTGCTGCTGCGCCGGGTCGTAGCCGGGCTGGTAGGGCTCGGTGTAGGCGTCCTGCTGCGGGGCCGCCTGCTCGTAGTAGGCCGGCGCGTAGACGCCGTCGGCCGCCAGCTCCTGCATCTCGAACGCGGCGGTCTGCTCGACGGCCGTCTCCTCGGCCGGCGCCGCGACCGGCGTCTCCTCGACGGCACCGACCTCGCCGACCTGCGCCACCGCTACCGCCCCCGCCGCGGCGGCCACCGCGCCACCGCCGGTGAGCGCACCGAGCAGCGGCACCTTGGCGAGCGGCCCGGGCAGGCTCCCGTCCGCCGCGCGCAGCGACCACCCGGCCGCGTACCCGCGCTTCACCGAGAGCGTCACGAAGGTCTGCCCGATCGCGAACATCGCGGCGCCCACGCCGATCACCGGCACGGAGCCGACCGCCATCCCCCCGGCCACCGCGAGGAAGCCCGCCAGGGCGAGACCGCGCCAGTGCAGCGGTGCCCGGTTCTGGAACAGCAGCTCGGCGACCAGCCAGAGCGCCACCACCGCCAACGCGGCGTACAGCAGCAGGTATCCGATGCCCATCCCGCCCGCTACCTCCAGTCGCGTGCCCGCGCCCGCCGCGCGTGTGCGGCGACTGTACCGGTTCAACGGCCCGGGTACCGCATCGCGTTCCCGCCCGCGGCGGGAACGCGATGCACCCCAGCTCAACGCCGGTGCAGACCGAGGTTCTGGTAGATCTCCAGGGTCGCCGTCGAGTGGTTCAGCGTGATGAAGTGCAGCCCGGGGACGCCCTCCGCCAGCAGCCGCTCGGACATCGCGGTGGCGTGCTCCATGCCGACCGCCCGCAGCGCCGCCGGGTCGTCGACCACCGCCCGCAGCCTGGCCTCCAGGTCCGGCGGGAAGGCCGAGCCGCTCAGCTGCGGGAACCGCTCCAGCTGCTTGGCGTTGGTGACCGGCATGATCTCCGGGATGATCGGCGTCTCGCAGCCGGCGGCCGTCACCCGGTCGCGCAGCCGCAGGTAGTCGTCGACCTCGAAGAACATCTGGGTGATGGCGTAGTCGGCCCCGGAGCGGACCTTCGCCACGAAGTGCCGGATGTCGTCGTCCCAGTTGGTCGAGCGCGGATGCATGTTGGGCGAGGCCGCCACACCCACGCAGAAGTCGCCGATGCCCTTGATCAGCTCGACCAGCTCGTACGCGTAGGTGACGCCCTCCGGGTGGCTGATCCACTCCCCCATCGGGTCGCCGGGCGGGTCGCCGCGCACCGCGAGGACGTTGCGCACGCCCTGGTCGGCGTACTGGCCGATGATGTTGCGCAGCTCGGCGACCGAGTGGTCGACCGCGGTCAGGTGGGCGACCGGGGTGAGTGTGGTCTCGGTGGCGATCCGCCCGACCATGTTCACCGTGCGCTCGCGCGAAGAGCCACCGGCGCCGTACGTCATGCAGACGAAGTTGGGGTCGAGCGGTTCGAGCCGCCGGATGGCGTCCCAGAGCTTCTGCTCGCCGACCTCGGTGCGAGGTGGCATGAACTCGAAGGAGAAGGACCGCTTTCCGGCTGCCAGCAGGTCGCGGACCGTCTGCGCGCGGTCCGGTCTGGTCGAAGCGATACCGAGTGCCATGATGGCAGGTTAGCCGTCGGCGGAAGGGCGTGGACAACTCGGTTCCAGCCTTTGAGACGCCGGATGGACGAGTGGTGGACTCCGCGCGAACGACGGACCACGCGACCGGCCGGAGCCCGCGCGTACGGCCGTTCCCCTCCGCCCCGGATACGCTTGCGCTGCACCCCAGCTACCTCCGGAGCCCCATCGTGACCTCGTCCAGCCACCGGCCGGCCAACCCGATTGACGTGGAGGACGTGCGCGAGCGCGTCAACGCCGCCCTCGTCGGCTTCATGGACGGCCAGTCGGCCCTGCTCGGCAAGGTCTCCCCCCAGCTGGAGCCGGTCACCGAGGCACTGCGCGACTTCCTGCTGGACGGCGGCAAGCGGCTCCGCCCGGCGTTCTGCTACTGGGGCTGGCGCGGCGCCGGCGGTTCGGCGACCGGCGACGGGATCACCCGGGCGGCGGCCGCCCTGGAGCTGCTGCAGGCCAGCGCGCTCGTCCACGACGACCTCATGGACCGCAGCGACACCCGCCGCGGCCTGCCCTCCGTCCACCGCCGCTTCGAGGCGATGCACCGCGAGCGCGGCTGGCGCGGCGACCGCGAGCAGTACGGCGCGTCGGCGGCGGTGCTGCTCGGCGACCTGCTGCTGATCTGGTGCGACGAGCTGTTCCTGAACTCCGGCCTGGACCCGGCGGCGGTGCTGGCCGCCAAGCCGATGTTCGACCTGATGCGCACCGAGGTCATGGTCGGCCAGTACCTGGACGTGCTGGAGCCGGTTGCCGGGGACTCCACCGACCAGGGCGCGCTGGAGCGCGCGCAGACCGTCCTGCACTACAAGTCCGCCAAGTACACGATCGAGCGCCCGCTGCAGGTCGGCGCGCTGCTGGCGGGCGCCCCGCCCCGGCTGGTGGAGGCGTACGGGGCGTTCGGCCTGCCGCTGGGCGAGGCCTTCCAGCTGCGGGACGACCTGCTCGGCGTGTTCGGCGACCCGGCGGTCACCGGCAAGCCGGCCGGCGACGACCTGCGCGAGGGCAAGCGGACGCTGCTGGTCGCGCACGCCATGCGGGGCCTGCCGGCCGCCGAGGCCCGGCAGCTGGACGAGCGGCTGGGCGCGCCGGACCTGACCCCCGAGGAGGTCGCCGGGCTGCGCGAGCTGGTGGCCCGCAGCGGCGCGCCGGAGCGGGTGGAGCAGCGGATCGAGGAGCTGCTGCGCCAGGCGCTGGCCGGGCTGGAGGCGGCCCCGCTGGCGGACGCGCGGGCCCGCGAGACGCTGCTGGCGCTGGCCGAGGCCGCCACCGTCCGCAAGTACTGACCCGCGGGCGCGGGACAGGCCGGACGGCGGCGGCCCGTCCGGTCAGACCGCGCGCAGCCGGCGGGCGAACTCGGCGGCCGCGGCCCCCGGGTCGTCCGCGGCGGTGATGGCCCGGACGACCACGACCCGGCGGGCGCCGGCGGCCAGCACCTCGTCCAGGTTGCCGAGGTCGATGCCGCCGATGGCGAACCACGGCCGCTCGGTCCCGAGCTTCGCCGCGTACCCGACCAGCCCGAGGCCCGGCGCGTGGCGGCCCGGCTTGGTCGGGGTCGGCCAGACCGGACCGGTGCAGAAGTAGTCGACGCCGGGCTCCGCGGCGGCCGCGTCCACCTCGGACTCGGCGTGGCAGGACCGCCCGATCAGCACGTCCTCGCCGATGATCGCCCGGGCGGCGGGCACCGGCAGGTCGTCCTGCCCGAGGTGCAGCACGTCCGGGCCGGCCGCGTGGGCGACGTCGGCGCGGTCGTTGACCGCGAGCAGCTTGCCGTGCCGGCGGCAGGCGTCGGCGAAGACCTCCAGCGCCGCCAGCTCCTGCTTGGCCTCCAGGCCCTTGTCCCGGAGCTGGACGATGTCCACGCCGCCGGCCAGCGCGGCGTCCAGGAACTCGGCGAGGTCGCCGCGCTCGCGCCGGGCGTCGGTGCACAGGTACAGCCGGGCGTCGGCGAGCCGGGCCCGCCGGCCGGTCGCGGCCGGGTCGGTCACAGCGCCATCGCCTGGGCGCGGCGCTTGACCTCGGTGGCCCGGTTCTCCCAGAGCGCCTGGACCGGGGTGCCGGGCAGCGACGGGTCCTCGCTGAACATCCACTCGAGGATCTCCTCGTCGCTGAACCCGCTGTCGCGCAGCACCGTCAGCGTGCCGACCAGGTGCTTCACCGGGCCGGTCTCGTCGATGAACGCCGCCGGGACCTGCAGCGACTTGTTGGGGCCGCGGCGGACGGCGATCAGGTCACCCTTCTTGACCATGTTGCGGACCTCGGTGACCACCAGACCCCACTTCTCGGAGATGTCGGGCAGGTACAGCCACGCGGGGACCAGGGCTTCAATCTTGGCTTCGATCTCACTCACAAGCACCAGACTGCCACCTCGGCGGCCCGCCGCGCACCAACCGGGTCCGCCGCCACCCGCCGCTACCCGGCGGCCAGGGCCGACTTCAGCGGGACCGCCGGGTCGGCGGCGCGGGCCGGGTCGAGGACGGCGCCGCGCTCGATCAGCCGCCGGCCCTGGGTCAGGTCGCGCGGCCGGTCCACCGCGAGCAGCGCGTGCAGGGCGCCGTCGCGCAGCCACAGCACCGACCAGTCGGCGCCGTCCGGCGAGCCGCGCCAGAGCAGCTCGTCGTCCGCGCCGTGCCGCCCGGCGTACTGCACCATCCGCCCGAACTGCTCGGACCAGAAGTACTGCACCGGGTCGTACGGCGGCGCGTCCGCGCCGAGCAGGGTGGTGGCGACCGCCTCGCCGGACTGCAGGGCGTGGTCCCAGTGCTGGACGGTCAGCCGGGTGCCGGAGCGCGCCGAGGGGTAGCTGACGCAGTCGCCGGCCGCGAGCACGCCCGGCGCGGTGGTGCGCAGCCGCTCGTCGACCAGCACGGCGCCGGCCGCGTCCAGGGCGACCCCGGTGCCGGCCAGCCAGCCGGTGGCCGGGCGGGCGCCGATGCCGACCACCACCTCGTCGGCGGGCAGGTGCGAGCCGTCGGCGAGCAGCACCGCGCCCGGCTCGACGGCGGCGACGCCGGTGCCGCAGCGCAGGTCCGCCCCGGCCTCGGCGTACCAGGCGGCCATCGCCCGGCCGACCTCGGCGGGCAGCGCGCCGGGGACGGGCGCCGGGCCGGCCTCGACGACGGTCACCTCGCAGCCGGCCGCCCGGGCGGCGGTGGCCACCTCGGCGCCGATCCAGCCCGCGCCGACCAGCACCAGGCGCAGGCCGGGGCGGAGCAGGGCGCGCAGCGCGAGCGCGTCGTCCAGGGTGTGCAGCAGGTGGGCGCGCTCGGCGCCGGGAAGGGCGCGCGGCTCGGCGCCGGTGGCGATCACCAGCGCGTCGTACGGCTCGTCCCCGGCGTCGGTGTGCAGCACCCCCGCGCCGCCGGGGCCGCCGGGGGTCAGGCCGGTGGCGCGGCGGCCGGTGAGCAGTTCGACGCCGAGCCGCGCGAAGTCGAGGTCGAGGGCGGTGCTGTCGGTCTTGCCGAGCAGGACGTCCTTGGAGAGCGGCGGCCGGTCGTACGGCGCGTGCGGCTCCTCTCCGACCAGCGTGATCCGCCCCTGCCGGCCGTCGCGCCGCAGCACCGCGGCGCACTGCGCCCCGGCCAGCCCGGCGCCGACCACGACCACCCGATCCGTCTGTCCCGTTCCGCTCAGCTCAGCCACGCCCGTCACTGTACTGAGCCCGGTCCCGGGCCCCTGGTCCCAGGGCTGCGCCTTCAGGGGCCGCACCGCCCGGAGTTAAGGTGGGGGCACCATCACGGGAGCCCGGCGGACCGGGCTGAGAGGCGGGCTGGCACGGCCTGCGACCGTCCGAACCTGATCCGGGTCATACCGGCGAAGGGAGAGCAGCTTTGACACGCTTGGCACCGGACGCCCACGCGGACGTGCTGGTCGTCGGCGGTGGGATCATCGGACTCGTGGTCGCCTGGCGGGCGGCCCAGCGCGGGCTGCGCGTCCAGGTGGTCGACCCCTCGCCCGGCCACGGCGCCGCCCAGGTCGCGGCGGGCATGCTCGCCCCGGTCACCGAGCTGCAGTACGGCGAGGAGCCGCTGCTGCGCCTCGGGATGGCCTCCAACGAGCGGTACGCGGCCTTCGCCGCCGAACTCACCGAGGCGAGCGGCGGTCACGACACCGGCTACCGGCAGTGCGGCACCGTCGCCGTCGCCCTCGACTCCGACGACCGGGCGGAGCTGCGCGAGCTGCACGCCTTCCACCAGCGGCTCGGCCTGGACTCGCAGTGGCTCACCGGCCGCGAGGCCCGCCGGCTGGAGCCGATGCTCGCCCCCGGCGTGCGCGGCGGCCTGCACGTCACCGACGACCACCAGGTGGACGGCCGCCGGCTGGCCGAGGCTCTGGTGCGCGCGTGCGAGCGGGCCGGCGTGCTCCTGCGCCGCACCGGGGCCGCCGAGCTGCTGGTCGAGCACGACCGGGCGACCGGCGCCCGGCTGGCCGACGGCGGGACCGTCACCGCCGACCGGGTGGTGCTCGCGGCCGGCTCGTCCAGCCATCTGCTGCCCGGCCTGCCCCCGGGCGTGCTGCCGGCGATCCGCCCGGTCAAGGGCCAGGTGCTGCGGCTGCGGGTGCCCGAGGCGTACCGGCCGTTCCTCTCCCGCAACGTGCGCGCCGTGGTCCGCGGCGGTCACCTCTACCTGGTGCCGCGTGAGAACGGCGAGCTGGTGGTCGGCGCGACCACCGAGGAGCAGGGCTTCGACACCACCGTCACCGCCGGCGGGGTGTACGAGCTGCTGCGCGACGCGCACGAGCTGGTCCCCGGCATCACCGAGCTGCCGCTGGTGGAGACCGGTGCCGGACTGCGCCCCGGCTCGCCGGACAACGCGCCGCTGCTCGGCCCCACCGCGCTGCCCGGCCTGGTCGCCGCCACCGGCCACTACCGCAACGGCGTCCTGCTGACGCCCGTCACCGGCGACCTGGTGGCCGAGTACCTGGCCACCGGCGACCTGCCGGAGCTCGCCCACCCGTTCTCCCCCACCCGATTCACGAAGGTCCCGGCATGAGCCCCCGCACCAGCGACATCCCCCTGAGCGTCAACGGCGAGCCCCGCGAGGTGCCCGCCGCGACCACCCTCGCCGAGGTGGTCGCCACCCTCAGCCAGGCGCACTCCGGCGTCGCCGCCGCCCTGAACGAGGCCGTGGTGCCGCGCGCCGAGTGGCCGCGCACGCCGCTGTCGGCGGGCGACCGGATCGAGATCCTCACCGCCGTCCAGGGAGGCTGACCGATGGCCGACGACCTTCTCACCATCGCCGGGACGTCCTTCTCCTCCCGGCTGATCATGGGCACCGGCGGCGCCCCCAGCCTGGAGGTCCTGGAGCAGGCGCTCCAGGTCTCCGGCACCGAGCTGACCACGGTGGCGATGCGCCGGGTGAACGCCGGCACCCAGGGCTCGGTGCTCGACGTGCTGACCCGCAACGGCATCCGGGTGCTGCCCAACACGGCCGGCTGCTTCACCGCCGGCGAGGCCGTGCTGACGGCCCGGCTGGCCCGCGAGGCGCTCGGCACCAACTGGGTGAAGCTGGAGGTGATCGCCGACGAGCGGACCCTGCTGCCGGACCCGATCGAGCTGCTGGACGCCGCCGAGACCCTGGTCGACGACGGCTTCACGGTGCTGCCGTACACCAACGACGACCCGGTGCTGGCCCGCAAGCTGGAGGACGTCGGCTGCGCGGCGATCATGCCGCTGGGCTCGCCGATCGGCTCCGGCCTGGGCATCCGCAACCCGCACAACTTCCAGCTGATCGTGGAGGGCGCGGGCGTCCCGGTGATCCTGGACGCCGGCGCCGGCACCGCCTCCGACGTCGCGCTGGCGATGGAGCTGGGCTGCGAGGCGGTGATGCTGGCCTCGGCCGTCACCCGTGCCCAGGACCCGGTGCTGATGGCCGACGCGATGCGGCACGCCGCCGAGGCCGGCCGGCTCGCCCACCGGGCGGGCCGGATCCCGCGCCGGTTCCACGCCGAGGCCTCCTCGGCGATGGCCGGCCGCGCCGACCTGGACACCCGCGAGCACCCGGCCTTCTGAGTGCCTGGCAGGTGAAGGACCGACATTCCGGACAGCTCATCCGATGATCATCCCAGTGTCACAAACCGGGCACAGAGCGGCCCCGGGGGCGGTGTCCCCCGGGGCCGGCGGACCCCCACGCCCTAGACTCGCCGGGTGGACATGGCATTGCGCGACCCCCTGATCGGTACCCTGCTCGACGGCCGGTACCGGGTCGAGCGGCGGATCGCCGCCGGCGGGATGTCCACCGTCTACCAGGGCACCGACACCCGGCTCGACCGGGTCGTGGCGCTCAAGGTGATGCACCCCTCGCTGGCCGGCGACACCGCCTTCACCGGCCGCTTCATCCGCGAGGCCAAGGCCGTCGCCCGGCTCGCCCACCCCAACGTCGTCAACGTCTTCGACCAGGGCGCCGACCACGGGCACGTCTTCCTCGCCATGGAGTACGTGCCCGGCGGCACCCTGCGCGACCTGCTGCGCGACCGCGGCGCGCTCTCCATCCGGGCCGCCCTGGACATCCTGGAGCCGGTGCTCGCCGCCCTCGGCGCCGCCCACCGGGCCGGCCTGGTGCACCGCGACGTCAAGCCCGAGAACGTGCTGATCACCGACGACGGCCTGGTCAAGGTCGCCGACTTCGGCCTGGTCCGGGTGCTGAACGCCACCGACGGCGCCACCACCTCCACCACCGCGACCGCCGGCACCGTGCTCGGCACCGTCTCCTACCTCGCGCCCGAGCAGATCCGCCCGGGCGCCGAGACCGACCAGCGGGTGGACGTCTACGCGGCCGGCATCCTGCTGTACGAGATGCTCACCGGCTCCCGCCCGCACACCGGCGAGAACCCCGTCCAGGTGATGTACCGCCATCTGCACGAGGACGTGCCGGCGCCGTCGGCCGCCGTACCCGGCGTGGCGCCCGCGCTGGACGCCATAGTGGCGGGCGCCTGCGCCCGGGACCGCGCGCACCGCCCGCACGACGCGGTCGAACTGCTCGCCGCGCTCCAGCGGGTCCGCCGCGGGCTCACCCCGGCCCAGCTGGACGCCGAACCGCCCGCCTCCACCCGCTCCACCCCGCGGTACCCGACCGGCGAGGCGACCTCGGTGCTCACCCCGGTGCTGCCGCCGGCGCCCCCGGTCGAGCGCACCAGCGTGCTGGACGTGCCGCCGGACGTCATGGAGCAGCTGCTCACCGAGCCGCGCCCGTACGACGAGCCGCCGCCGGAGCGCACCCCGCGCCTCCCGCGCCGGCGCCCCCGGTCCGCCGCGCGCCGCCGGCTGCCGCGCGGGCCGCTGATCTGGACCGCCGTCGCCGTCGCCCTGGTCCTGCTGGTCGGCGGGGCGACGTACACGATCTCCGGCGCGGTGTACGGCACGGTGCCGGGCGTGCTCGGCAAGAACCGGACCGAGGCGGAGCGGATCCTGGACGCCGCCGGCATGCACGGCAAGGTCTCCGAGGTGTACAGCGAGTCCGTCCCGGTCGGCCAGGTGATGGCGGCCGACCCCGGGGTCGGCACCCGGACCAGGAAGAGCGACGCCGTCACCCTCACCGTCTCGCGCGGCCCCAAGCGGATCGCCGTGCCCGACGTGGTCGGCCGCCCGTCCGCGCAGGCCACCTCGGCGCTGACCGGGGCGCAGCTGACGGCCGGCACGGTGACCGAGACCTACAACGACGGCGTCGCGGAGGGCTCGGTGATCAGCAGCTCGCCGGCGGCCGGCCAGCAGGTGCCGGAGAACACGCCGGTCGCGCTGGTGGTCAGCAAGGGCATGGTGCCGGTCCCGGACGTCACCGGGATGTCCAAGGAGGCCGCGGAGAAGGCGCTCCAGGCGGCCGGGTTCGCCATGCAGAGCAACGGGGTCAACCTGTTCGGCACCGGCAAGGTGACCGGCCAGTCCCCGGCGGCCGGCGAGCGCCGCCCGCAGCGCACCGTGGTGACGGTCAACTTCCCGTTCCTCTAGGAGTTCCTTCAGGGGTCTCCGCAGGAGTCCCTCCGGGAGGAACTCTTGGAGTCCGCTACCGCAGCGGCCCGTCGCCCGGCTCCTCCTGGTAGGAGTAGCGCTGCTCGCGCCACGGGTCGGCCCGGTTGTGGTAGCCGCGCTCCTCCCAGAAGCCGCGCCGGTCGGCCCGCATGTACTCGACCGCGCGGACCCACTTGGGGCCCTTCCAGGCGTACAGCCGCGGGACGACCAGCCGGACCGGGAAGCCGTGCTCGGCGGTGAGCGCCTCGCCGTCGCGGTGGGTGGCGAGCAGGGTGTCGGGGGCGGCGAAGTCCTCCAGCCGCAGATTGGCGCTGTATCCGTACTCGGCCCAGACCATGACGTGGGTGACCCCGGTGTCCGGCGGCACCAGATCGAGCAGCGCGGCGGCGGCCACGCCGGTCCACTCGCCGTCGAGCACGGAGAAGCGGGTGACGCAGTGCAGGTCGGCCCGGACGGTGGTGCGGGGCAGGGTGTTGAAACCCGCGAAGTCCCAGCTGCGCTTCTCCGCCGAGGCGGTCGCGCCGAACACCTGGAGGTCCCAGGTCAGCGGCTTGAAGCGGGGCACCGGGCCGTAGTGCAGAGCGGGCCAGCCGCGTTGGACGCGCTGGCCCGGCGGGAGCCTGGGGTCAGACGGCGGCGACGGTTCTTGTTCGTACTGACCCATGGATCCATGGTGACAGACGGCGGATGGCGCCCGGTGCACGCCCCTTCACCGCTTCGCGCGCCCCGCTCGTACGGGCCAACGGCGGAGCGAGGGGTTTCCCTCGCGCTGGGCAAATCGGATATTCCGACACATGTCCTAGTGAGTGTGAACTTACTGGAATTTCTTCCCATCACGGTGCCAGGATGCCTGCAACCGGAGCCGGAGGGTGAACGGCCCTGATCCCGCACGCAGAGCAGGAAGGCAGCGCCATGAAGGGCGACGCAGAGGTCATCGAGTTCCTCAACGAGCAGCTCACCGCCGAGCTGACCGCAATCAACCAGTACTTCCTGCACGCCAAGATGCAGGAGAACTTCGGCTGGACGAAGCTCGCCAAGTACACCCGGCACGAGTCCTTCGACGAGATGAAGCACGCCGAGGTGCTCACCGACCGGATCCTCTTCCTCGACGGGCTGCCCAACTACCAGCGGCTCTTCCACGTCCGGATCGGCCAGACGGTCAAGGAGATGTTCGAGGCCGACCGGCAGGTCGAGGTCGAGGCGATCGACCGGCTCAAGCGCGGGATCGTGGTGATGCGGGCCAAGAACGACGTGACCTCGGCGAACATCTTCGAGTCGATCCTGGCGGACGAGGAGGCGCACATCGACTACCTCGACACCCAGCTCGAACTGGTCGAGAAGCTCGGGGAGGCGCTCTACATCGCCCAGCTGATCGAGCAGCCGGAGTCCTGACGCCGCACTGACGCCGAGGCCCTGACGCCCCCGGCCCCGGGGGCGCCGGTCAGGCGGCGCGCAGCGGCGCCGCCGCCGGCGCCTCGGCGGCGGCGGGCACGGCCTCGGCGGCCGGGTCGGCCAGGCCCAGCCTGGCGGCGAGCCGGGCGGTCGGGCAGGGCCGGGCGCCGTGCTCGCCGAGCAGGGCCTGGATCCGCCGCACGCAGGAGCCGCAGTCGGTCCCGGCCTTGCAGCCCTTGGCGATCTGGCGCGGGGTGTTGGCACCGCCGTCGATCGCCCGCTTCACCTGGTCCTCGGTGACCGCATGGCACATGCACACGTACATCGCGGTCTCTCCCGGGGGTGAAGCGGTGAAGCGGAGTGGATCTTGACTAAGGCAAGCCTTAGTTCACTAAGCCTCACCTTACCCGGCGGACCCGGGTACGCAAAAGCCTCTCCGGCCGGGGAGAACCCCAGGCCGGAGAGGCTTTTGTCACACGCGGAGCCCCGTGGGCCCCGCCCGGTCGTCTCAGTTGCCGCCGCGGTACATCTCGGCGACCAGGAACGCCAGGTCCAGCGACTGGCTGCGGTTGAGCCGCGGGTCGCAGGCCGTCTCGTAGCGCTGGTGCAGGTCGTCGACCATCACCTCGTCGCCGCCGCCGACGCACTCGGTCACGTCGTCGCCGGTCAGCTCCACGTGGATGCCGCCCGGGTGGGTGCCGAGCGCGCGGTGCACCTCGAAGAAGCCCTTGACCTCGTCGAGCACGTCGTCGAAGCGGCGGGTCTTGTGGCCGCTGGAGGCCTCGAAGGTGTTGCCGTGCATCGGGTCGCAGATCCAGACCGGCTGCGCGCCGGAGGCGGTGACCTTCTCCACCAGGGTGGGCAGGTGCTCGCGGATCTTGCCCGCGCCCATCCGGGTGATGAAGGTGAGCCGGCCGGGCTCGCGCTCCGGGTCCAGCTTCTCGATCAGGGTCAGCGCCTCGTCGACCGAGGTGGTCGGGCCGAGCTTCACACCGATCGGGTTGCGGATCTTGGAGGCGAACTCGATGTGCGCGTGGTCCAGCTGGCGGGTGCGCTCACCGATCCACACCATGTGGCCGGAGACGTCGTACAGCTCGCCGGTGCGCGAGTCCACGCGGGTCAGCGCGGTCTCGTAGTCCAGGATCAGCGCCTCGTGCGACGAGAAGAACTCGACCGTCTTGAACTCCTCCGGCGCCACGCCACAGGCGTTCATGAACGCCAGCGCGTTGTCGATCTCGCGGGCGAGCTGCTCGTAGCGCTGGCCGGCCGGCGAGTTGCGCACGAAGTCCTGGTTCCAGGCGTGCACCTGGCGCAGGTCGGCGTAACCACCGGTGGTGAAGGCGCGCACCAGGTTGAGCGTCGCGGCGGAGGCGTTGTACATCCGCTTCAGGCGCTCCGGGTCCGGGATCCGGGACTCGGGGGTGAACTCGAAGCCGTTCACCGAGTCGCCCCGGTAGACCGGCAGGGTCACGCCGTCGCGGGTCTCGGTCGACTTGGAGCGCGGCTTGGAGTACTGGCCGGCGATGCGGCCGACCTTGACGACCGGCACCGAGGCCGCGTACGTCAGCACGGCCGCCATCTGCAGCAGGGTCTTGAGCTTGTTGCGGATGTGCTCCGCCGAGACACCGTCGAAGGCCTCGGCGCAGTCACCGCCCTGCAGCAGGAACGCCTCACCACGGGCCACGGCACCGAGCCGGGCGCGCAGCTGGTCGCACTCGCCTGCGAAGACGAGCGGCGGATACGAGGCGAGCTCGGCAAGGGTCTTGCGCAGAGCCTCTTGGTCCGGCCATTCAGGCTGCTGCGCCGCGGGCAGGGACTGCCAGGTGTGGAGATTCGTCACGGTCACGCGCTCAAGGCTACGGGGTGCGACAACCGATTCGTGACCACCGCCCGAGGGGTGAGACACCACGCGGACATTCGGGTGACCGGCCTCACTCCCCGTCGGGCATCCGCTAGGCTCGGGCCCGTGAACACGCCGCACACCTTCTCCTGGTGGTGGGCCGACCCCCTGGGTGGCCCACAGCCCGCGCGTTCCTAGACGCCAACGACCGGCCGCCCCTCGGGGCGGCCGTCGGCGTTCTCCAGCCGGCCGACAGCCCTCCCGGGAGCGGAACACCACCGCCGCAGAAGCCACCCCGGAAGGAACGCCGTAACCGTGACCAGCGCCGCCGACCTGCTCGCCCGTCTCACCTCCGCCGACGCACCGGCCTTCGCCCTGCTGCACCGCCGCACCCCGCGCACCGCCCCCGACACCGTCGAGGTCCTGCTCGGCACCGTCGACGCCTACGAGCGGCTGGCCGACCTCCCGGTCCGCCACGGCGTCCCCGCCGACGGCCCCGTGCACGACCTGCTCGCGCTGGTCCCCTACCGGCAGATCCGCGAGCGCGGCTTCGAGGCGCACGACGACGCCACCCCGCTCCGGGCCCTCGCCGTCACCGAGCAGTACGCCCTGCCGCTCGCCGAGGTCACCGCCGCGCTCCCCCGGCTGCCGGTCACGCTGAGCGGCGGCGGCTTCGACATCGACGACGCCGAGTACGCCGCGATCGTCCGCCGGGTGATCGAGGACGAGATCGGCCGCGGCGAGGGCGCCAACTTCGTCATCCGCCGCGACTTCACCGCGACCCTGGACGACTTCTCCCCCGCGCTCGCGCTCACCCTCTTCGGCCGGCTGCTGGAGCAGGAGCGCGGCGCCTACTGGACCTTCCTGGTGCACACCGGTGACCGCGTCCTGGTCGGCGCCTCCCCGGAGGTGCACGTCCGGCAGAGCGGCGGGACGGTCGTGATGAACCCGATCTCCGGCACCTACCGCTATCCGGCCGCCGGCGCCGGCCTCGACTCGCTGCTCGACTTCCTCCGGGACCCCAAGGAGCTGGAGGAGCTGACCATGGTGGTCGACGAGGAGCTCAAGATGATGTGCACCGTCGGCGACCTCGGCGGCCAGGTGCTCGGCCCCCGCCTCAAGGAGATGTCCCACCTCGCGCACACCGAGTACGAGCTGCGCGGCCGCACCTCGCTGGACGTCCGCGAGGTGCTCAAGGAGACGATGTTCGCGGCCACCGTCACCGGCAGCCCGGTGCAGAACGCCACCCGGGTGATCAAGCGCTACGAGCGCGGCGGACGCGGCTACTACTCCGGCGCGCTCGCCCTGATCGGCCGCTCGGCCGGCGGCGGCCAGCTGCTCGACTCGCCGATCTGCATCCGCACCGCCGACATCGACCCGGCCACCGGCCGGCTCGCCGTACGGGTCGGCGCCACCCTGGTGCGCCACTCCGACCCGCTCTCCGAGGTCGCCGAGACGCACGCCAAGGCCGCCGGGGTGCTCACCGCGATCGGTGCCCGCCCGGCCCCCGCCCGCCCGGCCGGTCCCAGCGGCCCGCGACTGGCCGACGACCACCGCGTCCAGGCCGCGCTGGACGCCCGCCGGGCCGGCCTCGCCCCGTTCTGGCTGCGGATGCAGCAGCCGGTCCCGGCCACCGAGGCCCTGGAGACCCTGGTCGTCGACGGCGAGGACACCTTCACCGCGATGCTCGCCCACCTGCTGACCTCGCTCGGCCACCGGGTCACCGTGGTCCGCTACGACGAGCCCGGGCTGCGCGAGCGGGTCGCCGCCCACCCCGGCCCGCTGGTGCTCGGCCCCGGCCCGGGCGACCCGGCCGCCGACGGCGATCCCAAGATGGCCGTACTGCGCCCGGTCGTCACCGACGCGCTGGCCGCCGTCCGCGACGGGCGGCGCACCGCCCCGCTGCTCGCCGTCTGCCTCAGCCACCAGCTGCTGTCCGCCGCACTCGGCCTGCCGCTGGTCCGCAAGGCGGTGCCGTACCAGGGCGCCCAGGAGAGCGTCGACCTGTTCGGGACGCGGCGCACCGTCGGCTTCTACAACGCCTTCACCGCCCGCTGCACCGACGCCGACGCCGCCCGGCTGGCCGCCGAGGGCGTCGAGGTGGCCCGCGACCCGCTGACCGGGGACGTGCACGCGCTGCGCGGACCGGGCTTCGCCGGGCTGCAGTTCCATCCGGAGTCGGTGCTCACCCGGGAGGGCGTGGAGATCGTCGCCGGGCTGCTGCGCGGCGCGGTGGCCGCCACCCGCTGAACCGCCGCGCCGGGCGGGGTGCCGGTGGGCGCCCCGCCCGGCCGGGCGTCAGATCTCGTCGTCCAGCCCCTGTTCGATCGCGTACCGGACCAGCTCGACCCGGTTGTGCAGCTGGAGCTTGCCCAGGGTGTTCTGGACGTGGTTCTGCACCGTGCGGTGCGAGAGCACCAGCCGATCGGCGATCTGCTTGTACGACAGGCCCTTGGCGACCATCCGCAGCACCTCGGTCTCCCGGGCCGTCAGCTGCGGGACGACCGGCGCGGCCGGGGCGGGCGGCTCGGCGGCCAGCCGGCGGAACTCACCCAGCACCAGGCCGGCCAGGCCCGGGGTGAACACCGCGTCACCGACGGCCGTGCGGCGCACCGCGTCGAGCAGCTCCTCCCGGCCGGCCGACTTGACCAGGTAGCCGGTCGCCCCGGACTTCACCGCCTCCAGCACATCGGCGTGCTCCCCGCTCGCGGAGAGCACCAGCACGCGCACCGTCGGGTCGTGCGCGACCACCTGGCGGCAGGCCTCGGCGCCGGACAGGCCGGGCAGGTTGAGGTCGAGCACCACCACCTGCGGGGTGCAGGCGCGGGCCCGGCGGACGGCCTCCTCGCCGTCGCCGGCCGTGGCCACCACGTCCAGCCCGGCCTCGGCGAGGTCGCGGGAGACGGCGTCGCGCCACATCGGGTGGTCGTCGACCACCATCACCCGCACCGGCCGCTCGGCGGGCGCCTGTTGGTCGATCGGCTGCTCGGCGGTCATGCTCGGGCCCCTTTCAGGAGGAGTCGACGGAGGGGGATCGGCGGCGGGGGATCGGCGGCGGGGGTTTCACCGCGGGCCGGCCGGGGTGCCGGTGCCGGTCCGCGGCACCCGCAGCTCCACCTCGACGCCCTCGCCGGGCGCCGAGTACAGCTCGGCGGTGCCGCCGAGGTCGCGCAGCCGGCCGCGGATCGACTGGGAGACGCCGAGCCGGCCGGCCCGCTCCGCCTCGCCGAGCCGCCCGGGCGCGAAGCCCGGCCCGTCGTCGCGGATCGAGACGGTGACGGCCTGCGGCTCGTCCTCCACCAGGATCCAGGCGCGGGCGGCGGGCCCGGCGTGCTTGCGGACGTTGTCCACGGCCGCGCCGACGGCCGCGGCCAGCTCCTCGGCCGCCGGGGCCGGCAGCGCCACCGCGGTGCCGGGGGCGGACAGGGTGACCCGCTCGTCCGCGAACGGGGCCAGCAGGGCGCGCAGGTCCCGCGGCTGCTCGGGCCGCTCCGGCTCGCGCTGGGCGGGCAGCGGGCCGCCGCTCATCAGCGCGCGCAGGGCGCGCTCCTGCTCGCCCGCCAGCCGGCCCAGTTCGGCGAGGTCCGCGCCGTCGGACCGCCCGGCGGCGCAGGCACCGGACGCGACCTCGCCGCCCCGGCGCTGGACCAGGGCGAGCACCTGCAGCACACCGTCGTGGATGTCCCGGGAGAGCCGCTCGCGCTCCCGGGTGGCCGCCTCGACCTGGAGGGCCCGGGTGAGCGTCGCCTCGCTGGCCCGGGCGAGCTCCATGACGTAGCCGATCGCGCAGCCGGCCAGCATCAGCAGCACGATGTTGTGGATGTTGTCGCCGGTCGGGCCGCCGTGGCCGAGGATGTTGGCCACCCCGATCACCGAGCCGGCCGCCGCCGCCCAGCGCCAGCCGCCCCGCCCGGCGAAGCCGAGCACGGTGCCGGCCGCCCAGATGGTGGGCAGCGTCGGGGCGCCGTGGCTGATCCGGGACGGCTCGTCGATCATGCCGCTCATCACGATGCCGGTGACGGCGAGCACGAGGTCGGTGGCGAGCACGTACCAGGTGCAGCGGTGCGGGCCGGAGAAGGCCCGGGTGGAGGCGAGCGTCCAGAGGGTCAGCGCGCCGAGGTAGATCCAGCCGGCGACCGGGTGCACGAACTGCAGGTAGGAGTCGAAGTACCGGAGCAGCGCGTAGCAGAGCGCCAGCACCCGGAAGAAGGAGATGGCCCGCCAGAGCGGCAGTTCGACGGACATGCCGCCCGCCGCCACCGCCGCGCCGACCGTGCCCGGGCCGGGCCCGGTTCTGCCGCCGTCCGTCATGCCTGCCGTCCTCCCCCAAGTGCCCGGCCGGCCCCGTCTCAGGCCGACCCGGTGCCCTTCTGCTGCTCCTGCTCGGCCTTCTCGGCCTTCTCCGCGGCGGCCTTCTCGGCCTCCGCCTTCTCCTCGGCCTTCTCGGCCTTGGCGGCGGCCTGCTCGGCCTTCTGGACGGCCTTGCGCTCGGCGTCGGCCTTCTTCCTGTCCTCGGCGATCTGCCGCTTGGCGGCCGTCGCGTAGATGTCCACGTACTCCTGGCCGGAGAGCCGCATGATCTCGTACATCACCTCGTCCGTCACCGAACGGAGGATGAAGCGGTCGTTCTCCATGCCCTGGTAGCGGGAGAAGTCCAGCGGGCGGCCGATCCGGATGCCCGGGCGGATGCCGAAGTTCGGGATCACCTGGCCGGGCGGCTGCACCTTCTCGGTGTCGATCATCGCGACCGGGATGACCGGCGCGCCGGTCGCCAGCGCGACGCGGGCCAGGCCGCCGACCTTGCCCCGGTAGAGCTTGCCGTCGGGCGAGCGGGTGCCCTCCGGGTAGACGCCGAACAGCTCGCCGCTGTCCAGCACGGCGATCGCCGAGCGGATCGCCGCCTCGCCGGCGCCGCGCACGCCCGAGCGGTCCACCGGGAGCTGGCCGACGCCCTTGAAGAAGGCGGCGGTCAGCCGGCCCTTGATGCCCGGCGTGGTGAAGTACTCGGCCTTGGCGATGAAGGTCACCCGGCGCTTGATCAGCGCGGGGAAGAAGAAGGAGTCCGAGAAGGAGAGGTGGTTGCTCGCGATGATCGCGCCACCCTCGGCGGGGATGTTCTCCTCACCCTCGATCCACGGCCGGAAGAAGATCCGCAGCAGCGGCGCGACGATCAACTTCATCAGTCGGTAGAACAACCCGGGCCTCCTGTATTGCGGACCGGTCGATCCTAATGCCCCGCGGCGTCCGCCCGTGCCCCGCCCCGCCCCGGCGGGGTGTCCCGACCCCGGGTGACGGAGCGTCCGGCCGGGTTCCCGGCGGGGGTGTACGGAGCGGGCGGGCCCGTGGGACGATGCGAATTCCGCAGCCTCCCGCACCGGCCCAGCCCCGCACGTCCCGCACGTCCAGCGCCACCCTCCAGCGTCCTCGCCCGCGAAGGAGCCCGCCATGCCGCTGCTGCCCGGCGCCGAACCGTACCGCCACCGGGGCGGGCCGGTGGGCGTCCTGCTCTGCCACGGGTTCACCGGCTCGCCGCAGTCGCTGCGGCCGTGGGCGGAGGACCTCGCCGCCGCCGGGTACACCGTGTCGCTGCCGCTGCTGCCGGGCCACGGCACCCGCTGGCAGGACATGCAGGTGACCCGCTGGGAGGACTGGTACGCCGAGGTCGAGCGGGAGTTGCTGAGCCTGGCGGCGGAGTGCGAGCGGGTGTTCGTGGTCGGGCTGTCGATGGGCGGCGGCCTGGCGCTGCGGCTGGCCGCGGTGCACGGGCCGGCGGTCGCCGGGCTGGTGCTGGTCAACCCGTCGGTGCGCTCGGACAACCCCGCGAGTGTCATTCTGCCGGTGCTGCGCCATCTCCTCCCGAGCCTGCCCGGGGTCGCCGACGACATCGCCCGGCCCGGCGCGGCCGAGGTGGCCTACGACCGGACGCCGCTGCACGCCGCCTGGTCGCTGGCCCGGCTGTGGAAGGAGGTCCAGGAACGGCTGCCGCAGGTGACCCAGCCGGTGCTGCTCTTCCACAGTCCGCAGGACCACGTGGTCTCCGCGGCCAACTCCGAGCTGGTACTGGCCCGGATATCCTCGACCGACGTGACGGAGCGGCTGTGCCAGCGCAGCTACCACGTCGCGACGCTGGACCACGACGCGGCGGAAATATTCGCGACCGCCCAGGACTTCATCCGACGGCTGGCTCCCGCGCACGCGGCGGGCGTCACCCCGGTGAAACCCGACCACCACCAAGGCTGAAGGGCCGGAAGTGCACGAGAGCAGCACGGCGGGCGGCGAGGACGAGACGCCCCGCGAGGACGGTGCGACCAGCGGCGGCGCACGGCCGGCCGCCGAGCGGGCGGACGGCGGGCGGGCGGACGGCGGGCGGGCGGACGGCGACCAGGCGGGCCGCGGACCGGCCGGCGAGACGGTGGCCGACGTTCCCGGTTCGGGTCCCGGCTCCGGGTCGGCTCCCGGCTCCGGCGACGCCCCGGCGGCAGCGGACGGAGCGGCGGGCGAGGGCGGCGCGGGCACCACGACCGGGCCGTCCCGGGCCCGGCGCGCGCCCGAGCGCAGCCAGGCCGAGCAGGACGAGATCTTCGCCGCGCTGGTCGCCCAGTTCGACGACCCGGTCGACCTCAACAACCCGAACTGGCCGGAGATCGAGAACCTCCGGGCGCGGGGCGAGCTCAAGGGCTTCAAGGGCCCCGACGAGGGCCTCCCCGGCGGGACCGGCGACCTCGCCGACCTGGCGCCCCAGCCGCGCCCGCGCTCCGGCCGGCCGGTCATGCCGGCCGCCGGCTCCGGCCCGCGCGACTTCGAGCTGGCCGAGGAGGCCGACGAGGGCCACTTCGAGCCGCCGGAGCCGCCGCCGCTGCCGGAGGCCGACGTCACCGCCAAGTTCGCCTGGCTGGCGGTGCTCGGCGGGCCCGCGCTGCTGCTCTTCGACGCGGTCGTCTGGCGCGAGGTCTCCGGCTGGCCCGCCTGGGTCGGGGTGGCCGCGTTCCTGGGCGGCTTCGCCACCCTGGTGGTCCGGATGAAGGACGACGACGAGGACGAGCCCGAGGACCCGCACGGCGGCGCGGTCGTCTGACCCCGGCCGCCCGGCCGGCTACCGGACCGGCAGCTGGAGGACGGCGAGCACCGGGAGGTGGTCGGTGGCGGCCCGCAGGTCGGCCCCGGTGACCCCGGGCAGTCCGTGCGGGACGCCGCAGGCGAGCACCTCGACGCCCGGCGTCGCGAAGACGGCGTCCAGCCGCTGGTAGGGGTTCTCCGGGACGGACGTCATCTCGCCGCCCCAGGGCGCCACCAGGTGCCCGTCCTGGCACCGCCCGGCCAGCGACCGCCAGCCGGGCCCGTCCGGGTGCTCGTTGAAGTCCCCGGCGATCACGCCGAGTTCGGCGTGCCGCAGCTGGCCGGCGAGCAGGTCGAACTGCCGCCGCCGCTCGTCCGCGTCCAGGCTGAGGTGGCAGCTGGTGACGGTGAGCGGGGGCGCGTCGGGCAGCTCGACCAGCGCGGTCGCGAAGCCGCGCGCGTGCAGGCCGCGGGTCTTCGGCAGCAGCCGGTCGTGGACGGACAGCACCCGGACGCCCGGACGGCCGAGCAGCAGCGGCCCGGCGGCGGTCCGGCCGCCGCCGGCCAGGACCGCGGTGCCGGTCCGCCGGGCGAGCCAGGCGGCCTGCCCCTCGGGGAACAGGTAGCGCGGCGACTCCTGGACGCAGACCAGGTCGGGCGCGCAGGCCCGGATCACCCGGACCAGGGCGCGCCGGTCGTCGCGCAGCGAGCGGACGTTGTAGCTGAGCAGCCGCAGCCGGCCGGGCGCGGGCGGCGGCAGTTCGGCCGCAGTGGTGGTCATCGCGGGTTCCTCCCCTGGGGGCGCGTCCTGGGCGTCCTCGGTGACGACCGTACGGCAGGACGGAACGCGCCGCGGCCCGCCCCTCCGGGCGGAGGGACGGGCCGCGGTGGACCGTGCGGGGGTCGGACCGTGCGGGGGTCAGACCGTGCGGGCCAGGTCGGCCGCGCCGGCGATGCCGGCGGCCGAGCCGGTCGAGGCGAGCACCACCTCGGCGCGCGGGCGGTGCACCCCGCCGGTCAGGTAGTGCTCGAACGCCTTGGCGACCGGGTCGAGCAGCAGCCGGCCGGAGTCGGAGACACCGCCGCCGAGCACGAAGACGCCCGGGTCGAAGAGCGCCGCGAGGTCGGCCATCCCCCGGCCCAGCCAGTCGGCCAGCTCGGCGTAGCACTCCAGGGCGAGCGGGTCGCCCTCCTCGGCGGCCTGGGTGATGTGGATGCCGCGGATCGTCTCGGCGACGCCGTCGTTGAGCTCCAGCATCCGCTTGCCGCGCAGCGGGTCGGCCGCGGAGCGCTCACGGCCGTAGCGGCGCAGCGCCCGGCCGGAGCCGTACTGCTCCCAGCAGCCCTTGCCGCCGCACCCGCAGGGCAGGCCGTCCGGGACCATGTTGAGGTGGCCGATCTCGCCGGCCACGCCGAACCGGCCGCGGTGCAGCCGGCCGTCCAGGACCAGGCCGCCGCCGATGCCGGTGCCGACGGTGATCAGCACCATGTCCTCGTGGCCGGCGCCCGCGCCGAACCGGTACTCGGCCCAGGCGGCGCAGTTGGCGTCGTTCTCGGTGACCGCCGGCAGGCCGGTGAGCTCCTCGATCCGGCCGCGCAGGGGCTCGTCCTCCCAGGCGATGTTGGGGGCGAAGATCACCGTCGAGCGGTTGCGGTCGACGAAGCCCGGGGCGCCGATGCCGGCCGCGGTCACGTCGGGGTACTGCTCCTTGAGCTCGCGCACGGCCTGCGCGATCGCGTCGACCGCCCACTGCGGGTCGGCCGGGGTGGGCACCCTGGTCCGGGCCAGGATCTCGCCGGCCTCGTCGACCACGCCGGCCGCGATCTTGGTCCCGCCGACGTCGACGCCGATGGTCAGAGCCATGTGTCCCTCAGCTATTCACTCGTTCCCGCTGGACGGAACGCTACCGCCCAACCATGCCCCCGTACACACTGCCGCCTACATTAACCGAAGACATTCCGTCGCCAACCAGGCCGATCCTGTTCAAAAGTCGTACATTTTCACCGGTCGCATCACAGGGTGAAACCAGGGCGTGACCCGGAGGGCATCAGGGGTTCACTGCTTGTCGGACGGGCCTTCAGGCGTGTCGTCCAGGTCCACCCGCTCGGTGCGGGCCGGTCCGCCGGCGGTCCAGCGGTGCTCGTGGCCGGCCACGGCGGCCCGGTAGGCGGCCAGCAGCTCGGAGCCGGCGGCGACCAGGCCGGTGCCGGCGGCGGCGAGGTGGCCGTACACCTCGGGCTGCTTCTCGCGCAGGCGGTCGGCCAGCCCGGCCAGCGAGATCAGGGTCTCGGCGCTCGCCTCCTGGGCCTTCTCGCCGACGACGGAGGCGAACCGGCGCACCTCGTCCACCAGCGGGCCCAGCTCCGGGCCGAACGGGTGCGGGCCGCTCCCGTCCTGCTCGGCGGTGGGCTCGGTCCGGTCCGTGGTGGTCATCTCGCGCACGCCTCCTCAGCAGCGGCGGCCGCACCCGCGGCCACCCGCCCCGACGCTACCGGACGGGATACGGCCTCCGGACCCGCGAGCGGGCGCCCCCGCCCCGAGCTCCACCTGAGAGGCGAGCGGGCGACTCCCCGCCCCGAGCTCCACGTGAGAGACGAGCGGGCGACTAACGCGGCCACAGGGCCGGGTCGGGGGCGAAGCGGACGGCGAGGATGCCGTCGTGCAGGCCGGCGCCGGCGACGGTGCAGCGGCGCAGGGCCGAGGGCAGGGTGAGCACGCGCCGGTGGGCGCCGAGGCCGACCACCAGTTCGTCGCCGCGCCGGACGAGGTCGAGGTCGGCGCGATCGGCGCCGGGCAGCGTGAGGTGCCAGACCAGCAGGCCGTCCGCGGCCAGCCGGTCCTCGACCGTCCACGGCCCGGCCGGGCGCGGCCCGGGGCCGGGGCCGGCGCCGTAGAGACGGTCGGCGACGGCCTCCAGGGTGGCCTCGGCGGGCCCGGTGGTGAGCACCGGGACGTCCGCGCAGGCGGCGGCCAGCGCGGCCAGTTCGTCCCGCCGGCGGCGGGCCAGCGCGGCCAGCCACGGGTCGGGCGAGTCCGCCGCGGCGTCCGGCAGCACGCCGTGCACCACCACGGCGTCCGGGCGGTGGCCGTGCAGGGCCAGGCCGGTGCGGATCCGGCGCAGTTCGTCGAAGGGGTGGGCGTCGGCCGCGGTGACCAGCCGGACGCTGGTGCCGGGCGCGGTGATCGCGGCGCGGGCGGCGGCGAGCGCGCCGACCGCCTTGCCGCGTGCCTCGTACAGCCAGTCGGCGGGCATCGGCACCCCGGCGAGGCCGGCCAGCAGCGGGCGCAGCGCCCGGGCGGCCTGGCGCTGCTCGGGGACCAGCCGGGCCAGGTAGCGCTCCAGTTGCTCCGGCAGGGCGAGGGTGGCGATCAGGTCGGCGGGCGGCGGGGCGAGCACCACCAGGACGTCCGCGTCGGCGGCGGGCAGCGCGCGCAGCAGGGCGAGCCGGGCGGTGCCGGGGAGGGCGGTGAGCTCCTCGGGGTCGAGCGGGTCGGCGCCGAGCAGGTCGAGGGCGGGCTTGAGCCGGCCGCCGATCTCGCCGAGGGCGTGCCGGAAGGCCTCCTGCTCGTCGGTCCGGGCGGCGGTCAGGCCGGGCGCGCAGACGGTCGGGCCGGCCTCCAGGCGGACGCCGAGGGCGGCGTCCAGGGTGCGGTGCGGGTCGTCGGCCGCCAGCAGCAGGGTGCGCCGGCCCTGCCGGGCGGCGTGCAGCGCGGTGGCGGCGGCCACCGCGGGCGCCGCGTGGTCGCCGCTGACCAGGATGGTGCGTGTCGCCGTCATGCCGTGCCGCCCCCGTTCCTCCGCGCCGCCGTGCCTCAGAGCGCCTTGCCGGCGGCGGTGTCCTCGACGCGCTTCTTCAGGCCGGCCAGGGCCCGGTCGATGATGACCTTCTCGGCCTTGCGCTTGATCATGCCGAGCATCGGGATCTTGACGTCGACGGCCAGCTGGTAGGTGACCTCGGTGCGGCCGGCGCCGAGCGGGGCCAGGGTGTAGGAGCCGTCGAGCGAGCGGAGCATCTGACTGCGCACCAGGGTCCAGGCGCACTCGCGGTCGCCGTCCCAGGTGTAGGCGAGGACGTGCTCGTCGCGGATGGCGCCGGCGTCGAGCACCAGCCGGACCTGGGCGGCCCGGCCGTTCTCCGCGGTCTCCAGGACCTCGATCTCCTTGACCTCGCCGGTCCAGGCCGGGTAGGCGGCGAAGTCGGCGATCACGGCCATCACCGTCGCCGGGGTCGCGTCGATGGTGATGCTCGACCTGGTGTGCTCCGCCATGGAATGGCCCTCCGCGTCGTCCCGTGCTGCTGGTCCGGCCGAGCCTGCTCGGCCGGGTGCGCCCGGAGCAGGCTATCGCGCCGCGCGATCCACCCCTTCCTTCGGTGCACCCCGGAGGGCCCGGGCGCCGCCACGGCGGCCCGCGCGGGGCCCGGCCGTCGGCTACCGGCCGGTCACCTGCGGGCTGCCGTAGGGTGCCATTCGAACGACCCGGTCCCGACCTGGTCGGACGGGTCAAGGTGTGACACTTCGAACACCGGAGCCGACCCCCCTGGTCGAAGCTGCCTACCGGGCAGTAACGTCCTGCCGTCCCGCAGCGTCGCGAACGAGGAGCAGTCTTGCTCGACTTCAGCCTTCCGGCCCTCTACCAGGTACCGAGCGGCGGTAACCTCTCCGACCTCGTGGTCCAGAACGCCGAGCGGCACCCCGGTGTCGCGGTGCTCAGCCGCAAGGTGGACGGCCAGTGGCAGGAGTTGACCGCCGCCCAGTTCCAGGTCGAGGTGCACGCCGCCGCGAAGGGGCTGATCGCCGCGGGCATCGCGCCGGGCGACCGGGTGGGCATCATGTCCCGCACCCGGTACGAGTGGACGCTGCTGGACTTCGCGATCTGGACGGCCGGCGCGATCACCGTGCCGGTGTACGAGACCTCCTCCGCCGAGCAGGTCGAGTGGATCCTCGGCGACTCCGGGGCGGTCGCCGTGTTCACCGAGACCGCGACGCACAGCGCGGTGGTCGACGGGGTCCGGGACCGGCTGCCGGAGCTGGAGCACACCTGGCAGATCGAGGGCACCGCGCTCGCCGCGCTGGCCGAGTCGGGCCGCGAGGTCGCCGACGCCACCGTGGCCGAGCGCCGCTCGCTGGCCGGCGCGGACTCGATCGCCACCATCGTCTACACCTCGGGCACCACCGGGCGCCCGAAGGGCTGCCGGCTGACGCACGGCAACTTCCTGGCCGAGTGCGGCAACGTGGTGGAGCGTCTGGCCCCGCTGTTCCGCACCGGCGAGAGCTCCGTCCTGCTCTTCCTCCCGCTGGCCCACGTGTTCGCCCGGATCGTCGAGATCGCCCCGGCGATGGCGCCGATCAAGCTCGGCCACGTCTCCGACGTCCGCGACGTCACCACCGAGCTGGCCGCGTTCAAGCCGACCCTGATCCTGGGCGTGCCCCGGGTGTTCGAGAAGGTCTACAACACGGCGCGGGCCAAGGCGCAGGCCGACGGCAAGGGCAAGATCTTCGACAAGGCCGCCGACACCGCGATCGCCTACAGCCGGGCGCTGGACGCGGGCGGCGCCGGGCTGCTGCTCAAGCTCAAGCACGCCGTCTTCGACAAGCTGGTCTACAGCAAGCTGCGGGCCGCCCTCGGCGGCCGGGCCACCCACGCGATCTCCGGCGGCGCCCCGCTCGGCGAGCGGCTCGGCCACTTCTACCGGGGCATCGGCTTCACCGTGCTGGAGGGCTACGGCCTGACCGAGACCTGCGCGGCCACCGCCTTCAACCCGTGGGACAAGCCGAAGATCGGCACGGTCGGCCAGCCGGTCCCCGGCGCCTCGGTGCGGATCGCCGACGACGGCGAGGTCTTCTTCAAGGGCCCGCACGTCTTCACCGGCTACTGGAACAACCCGCAGGCCACCGCCGACACGCTCAAGGACGGCTGGATCGCCACCGGCGACCTCGGCTCGCTGGACGACGAGGGCTACCTCACCATCACCGGCCGCAAGAAGGAGATCATCGTCACGGCGGGCGGCAAGAACGTCGCCCCGGCGGTGATCGAGGACCGGATCCGGGCGCACGCCCTGGTCGGCGAGGTCATGGTGGTCGGCGACCGCAAGCCCTTCGTGGCCTGTCTGATCACCGTCGACGAGGACTTCTTCCCCAAGTGGAAGGAGCTGAACGGCAAGCCGGCCGGCGCCACGGTGGCCGACCTGCGCGAGGACCCGGACCTGCTGGCCGCCCTGCAGTCGGCGGTCGACGACGGCAACGCGGCCGTCTCGCACGCCGAGGCGGTCAAGAAGTTCCGCCTGCTGGACACCGTCTTCTCCGAGGAGAGCGGCCACCTGACGCCCTCGCTCAAGCTCAAGCGCAACGTCGTGCTGAAGGACTTCGCGGCCGACGTCGAGGCGATCTACCGCAAGTAGCCCTCCCCCGAGCCACCGGCGCGGCCTGCCCCCCAGCGGTGGGGCGGGCCGCGCCGGTGTGTTCTAGCCCGCCAGCAGCGAGGTCAGCCGCCCGGCCAGCAGGTCCCAGCGCCAGGAGCGGTCCACCCAGCGCCGCCCGGCCTCGCCCATCCGGCGGCGCAGCTCCTCGTCCTTCAGCAGCCGCACGATCCGCTCGGCCGCCGCCGCGGGCGTGCCGCCCGGCACCACGTAGCCGGTCTCGCCCTCCAGCACCGCGTCCGGCGCGCCGCCGGAGTCCCCGGCCACCACCGGCAGCCCGGTCGCCGAGGCCTCCAGGTAGACGATGCCGAGCCCCTCGACGTCCAGCCCGCCGCGCCGGGTGCGGCAGGGCATCGCGAAGACGTCCCCGGCGCCGTAGTGGGCCGGCAGCTCCTCCCAGGGCACCGAGCCGGTGAACCGGACGGCGGAGCGCACGCCGCGGGCGTCCACCAGCTTCTCCAGGTCCGCCCGGTAGGGGCCGCCGCCGACGACCAGCAGCACGGCGTCCGGCACGTCGGCGAGGATCTGCGGCATCGCCTCGATGAGGGTGTCCTGGCCCTTGCGCGGCACCAGCCGGGAGACGCAGACCACCACCGGGCGGTCGGCCAGCCCGAGGCGCTCGCGCACCGCGGCGCCGCCGGAGTCCGGGTGGAAGGTCCGCTCGTCCACGCCGGGTGGCAGCTGCGCCATCCGGGCGGCCGCCTCCGGGCCGACCGCGGCGGCGATCCGGGAGCGGGTGTACTCGCCGAGGTAGGTGAGCACGTCGGTGCCGGTGCCGATCCGGCGCAGCAGCTGCCGGGCCGCCGGGAGCTGGGCCCAGGCGGCCTCGTGGCCGTGGGTCATGCCGAGCAGCCGCCCGGCGCCGGCCCGACGCAGCGTGGGGGCCATCAGGCCGAGCGGCGCGGCGGCGCCGAACCAGACCGAGTCGCAGCCCTCGGCCTTCAGGATCTCGGCGGCCCGCCGGGTGACCCGCGGTGTGGGAACCATCACCTTCGTCCGGTCGCGGATCACCGGGAACGGCTGTTCGGCGTCGAAGCGCGCCACCTCGGTGCCGTCGCGCCAGGTGGAGGCGTACACCACGACGCTTCCTGCGGGCTGACGGACGGCCATGTTGTGCACGAAGGCCTGGATGCCGCCGGGCCTCGGCGGGAAGTCGTTGGTCACGATCAAGGTCTTGTGCATCAGGCCACGGCTCGCTCGGTCGGGGGGTGCTCGGTGTACCGCTGGGTGATCCGTACGATAGGTCAACACCACGACCCGCCGGGAACGGAACCGCGCACGGCAACCGTTCCACCCCCGGGTCAGTCCTAGTACCGGGTGGTCGACGCGGCCGGTCCGGCGCCGTGGCGGCGCCCACCCCGACCCGCCCGGACCGCCCGGGCGCCCGTCGCGCGGCGCCGCCGGCGGGACGTCCGAGACGAACGAGGGAGCGCAGTGGAGTTGGCCCCGGCCACCGAGTCCGGTACACCCAGCGGCGCCAAGGGCTCCGGCACGGCGCTCGCCGTCCGCCGCGAGCCGGCGCAGAGCCCCACGCGCCCCTCCGGCCGCTCGGGCGCGCTCCTGGCGCTCGGCGCGAGCTGGGTGGCGACCCGGACGCTCCTGCTGCTGCTGGTGACCGGCGTGCTGCGGATGCCCGGCGGGGACATCACCGCCGACGTCTGGCTGATCTACCACGGCTGGTACGGCGTGCTGCAGACCGGCACCTTCCCGCTGGACGACGTCACCTGGCAGTACCCGCCCGGCGCCGCCCTGGTGATCCTGCTGCCGGGCCTGCTGCCCTGGTCCTACCTGGTGTCGTTCTGGGTGATCTGCGGGATCGCCGACGCCGCCGCGATGGCCCTGCTGGTCCGCACCGGGCTGCGCAAGGGCCGGGCGCTGACCGGCGCCTGGGTCTGGGTGGCCGGCGTCCCGCTGCTCGGCCCGATGATCTACAACCGCTACGACGTGATCGTCACCGCGATCGCGGTGGCCGGTCTGCTGGCGCTGATCCGCCGCCCGGCGGTCGGCGGCCTGCTGCTGGGCCTCGGCGGCATCGTCAAGATCTGGCCGCTGCTCGGCCTGATCGGCACCCCGTCCGGGCGGCGCACCCGCCGCTCGTGGACGGCCGCGGCCGCCGCGACCGCCGCGATCGGCTTCCTGCTGGCCGCCGGGATGAACGGCGCCTTCGAGTTCCTGACGTTCCAGAAGGACCGCGGCATCGAGGTGGAGTCGGTCGGCGCGCTGCCGATCCACTTCGCCCGGATCGCCGGGGCCTGGGACGGCAAGGTGATGATGAACTACGGCTCGGTGGAGATGCTCGGGCCGTGGGTGGACGTGGTCAGCAAGGTGATGCTGGCCGGCACCGTGCTCGGCTTCGGCTGGCTGCTGCTGTGGCGCTTCACCGCCAAGCGGCGCAACGCGGCCACCATGTACGACGCCGCGCTCGCCGCGCTGCTGATCTTCACGGTGACCAGCCGGGTGATCAGCCCGCAGTACCTGGTCTGGCTGGTCGGCGCGGCGGCGGTCTGCCTGACCGTGCGCGGCACCAGCCAGCGGCCGGTGGCGCTGCTGATCCTGGCCGCGACCCCGCTGACCCTGGTGGAGTTCCCGCTGGTCTTCGGCGACGTGGTCGCCAGCCGGCCGGGGGCGATCGCCGTGCTGACCCTGCGCAACCTGCTGCTGCTGGTCGCCACCGTGCTGTCCTGCGTCCGGCTCTGGCGCTCCACCAGGCGCACCGAGCCGCTGCCGGAGACCGTGGTGCTGGCCCGCCCGGAGCCGGTGCCGGCGGCCGCGTTCTCGGTCCGCCCGGGCATCGCCTACGAGCAGGACCTGCTGGACGGCATCGACCGGCCGCGGACGCCCGGCGAGCGCCGCCAGGGCGCCCGGCCCTGAGGCCCGGCCTCCTCAGGAGGCCAGCGCCCGGACCTCGGCCAGCCAGAGGCGGGTGAACTCGGCCAGGCCCAGGCCGAGCCGGTCGCTGAGCAGACCATCCAGCCAGGCCTGCCGGTCCGCGCCCGGGCCCGCCGCGCCGACCGCCCGGTAGAGGTCCACCAGCCGCTGCGGCCCGTACCGGCGGGCGATCAGGTCGCAGGCCAGCCAGGCCTGCTCGTAGACCTGGGCGAGGCCGTCCCCGCCGGCCGCGAAGGCGGCGTCCTCGGGCAGCGCGGCGGGCAGCCGCCCGGCGGCTACGTCCCGGGCCAGCTCCGGGGCGATCCGGCGGGCCGGGCGGCCCGCGTCGCGGTAGCCGGTCCAGTCGGCGGCGCCCTCGGAGAGCCAGAGCGGCGTCCAGGCGCGGGTGTCGGCCCGGGTCGCCACGTGCACGGCCTCATGGGTGACCACCACCTGCCGGCCGAAGTCGCTGAGGCCCGGGTAGGTCTCCGGGTTGACCAGGATCCGGTCGGCCGGGGCGTTCAGCGGCGCGCCGGGGGCGGCCACCGTGACCGCGGCCATCCCGGACCAGCCGGGCCGCTCCTCCGCCAGCAGCCGGGTGAACTGCTCGCCGGTGGCCGGCAGTTCGAGCAGCAGCCGGCCGGCCCAGGCGGTGCCCCAGAGGGCCTCGACGGCGGCCACCGCACGGTCGCCGACGGCCGCGAGCCCGGCAGGGGCCTCCCCGGCCTCCCCGGCGTCCCCGGCCTCCCCGGCGACCACCCCGAGCACCAGGCAGCGCGCGCCGGCCGCGGCCCGGACGGTGCCGAGGTCCCACAGCGGCGGCGGACCGCCGGCGCCCTCCTCGCGGTCGACCCGCCAGCCGGCGGCGGACCGGGCCAGCGCCAGCCGGCGTGGATGGACCACCGGCCGCCGGTCGTACCCGGTCACCTCGACCGTCAGCTCGGCGGTGGCGGCGCACCGCCCGGCCGGGTCCACCGGGCCGAGCAGCAGGTTCCGGTACCCGGCGCGCAGCGGCAGCCCGGGCGGCCCCGCGGTCAGCGCCCGGGCCCGCCCGTCGAGCAGCGCCAGCACGTCGGCGTGCTCGTCCGAGGCCGCCGCGGCGGACGGCGCCGGGGCGGCGCCGGGCAGCGACAGCTGGGCCAGGCCGCCGGCCGCGAGCAGCAGGGCGGTGCGCCGCGACGGCCCGCGGCCGGTGGCGGGGTCCGGGCGGCTCAGAGCCGGATCACCCCCGAGACGGGCATCGTGGTGACGCTCTCGTAGCGGACCCGGGCGCCCGGGTAGGGGGCGTGTACGATCACCCCGCCGCCGGCGTACATCCCGACGTGGTGCATGTCCCGGTAGAAGATCACCAGGTCTCCCGGCCGCGCTTCGGTGAGGCTGACCCGCTGCCCGGCGTACGCCTGGGCCTGCGAGGTGCGCGGCAGGGTCACTCCGGCCTGCCGCCAGCTCCAGTACATCAGACCGGAGCAGTCGAACGCCTTGGGCCCGGTGGACCCGTAGACGTAGGGCGCGCCGATCATCCGCACCGCGGCGGCCAGCGCGGCGGCCCCGCGTTCGGAGGCGGGCGGGGTGCTGCCGAAGTCCAGCCGGTCGGTGCCCCGGGTGGCCCGCTGCTCCGCGTCGCGGGCGTCCTGGGCGGCGAGCCGGGCCCGCTCGACGGCGCCGAGGCTGTTGAGCAGCCGCTGCGCCTTGGCGAGCCGCTGCTGGATCTGCTGCTTGCTCTCGGCCAGCGCCTTGCGGGTCTGCTCCAGCTCGGCGAGCTTGGCGCCGGCCTCGGCCCGGCGCTGGTCGAGCACCCGCTGACGGCCCACCAGCTCGTGCAGGGTCTCGTTCTGCCGCTCGGCGCTCTGGTCGAGGACGCGGGCCCGGGAGAGGTAGCCCTCCGGGTCGGTGGAGAGCATCAGCTGGACCGTCCTGGTCATCCCGCCGCCGCGGTACTCGGCGCCGGCCACGGTGGCGAGGTCGCCGCGCAGCCGGTTGAGCTCGTCCTGGGCGGAGGCGATCTGCTGCTGCAGCGTGCCGGTCTCGTGCTGGAGCCGCTGCTGGACGTCCTGGGCGGCGTTGAACCGCTCCGAGGCCTGCTCGGCCTCGTCGTAGAGCTGCTCCACCTGCGCCTTGACGTCCTTGCGGTCGGCCTGGCCGTCCGGCGAGCCGGGAGCGGCCCGGGCGCTGCCGCCGGTCGCCACGCCCAGCGCGGTGGTGGCCGCCGCGGTGAGCACCAGCGCCCGGGCGAGCACGTGCGCACCTGACAGCGGGGAACGGCGGTGCACGGCCATGCGACGTCGGCTCCGATCCTGGGCCCGGCCCGCCGCCGCACCGGGGCGGGCGGCTGTCGAAGCGGGCGTCCGGTGGCAGACGTTAGCGAGTCCGGGCAACCGATTCCAAACCCCTGCGAACCCGAATATTCGGACACCGATCGGACATCAGATCGGTTCGCGGACCGAGCGTCCCGGCGCCGCCGGAGAAAGCCGCAGGCCCGGCCTCCCCCGCGGGGAGACCGGGCCTGACGGAGCCTGCCGACCGTCGGTCAGAGGCGCACGATGGTGTTCACCGGCATGTTGGACGCCGCCTCGTAGCGGACCGACGCGCCCGGCTTCGGGGCGTGGATGACCTGGCCGCCGCCGACGTAGATGCCCACGTGGTGGCGGTCGCCGTAGAAGATCACCAGGTCGCCCGGCTGGGCCTTGGAGATGTCCTTGCCGATCTGGGTGCCGGCGGTGGCCTGCGCCTGCGAGGTGCGCGGCAGCGACACGCCGGCCTGGGCGTACGCCCAACCGGTGAGGCCCGAGCAGTCGAAGGAGTTCGGGCCGGTGGCGCCGTACACGTACGGCGCGCCGAGCTTGCTCTCGGCGGCGGCGATCGCGGCGGCGGCGCGCGAGCCGTTGGCGGCGGGCGCGGCCGGCTTGGCGGCCTCGGCGGCCGGGGCCGCGGCGGTCGAGGAGCCCGAGGAACCCGAGGAACCCGACGTGGGCGCGCTCAGGTTGCTGCGGTTGGTGTCGCGCGAGGCGCGCTCGGCGTCGGCCTTCTCCTTGGCGGCCTTGGCGGCCTCGGCCTTGGCGGCGTCCGCCTTCGCCTTGGCCTCGGCGGCGGCCTTCTCCTCGGCCGCGCGGATGGCCTGACGCTCCTGCTCGGTGAGCGTGTTGAGCAGGTCCTGGGCCTTCTGCAGCTTGCCCTGGACGTCCTCCTTGGAGCTCTTCAGCTGCTGGGTGGTGGACTCCAGCTCGGCGAGCTTGGCCTGGGTCTCGGTGCGGTCCTGGTCGAGCCTGCGCTGCTGCTCCTGGAGCTCCTTCAGCGCGCCGGACTGCGTGGAGCCGGCCTGGTTCAGGGCGTCGGCCTGGTTGAGGAAGTTGTCCGGGCTCGCGGAGAGCATCAGCTGGACGGTCTGCGATATGCCGCCCGTGCGGTACTGCTCGCCGGCGATCTCGGCGAGGCCGCCCTGCGCCTCGGTCACCACGGCCTGCTGACGGGCCACCTTGTCCTGCAGCTCGGCGACCTGCTTCTGCAGCTCCTGCTGCTTGGCCTGGGCGCCGTTGTACTTCTCGGTGGCGACCTCGGCCTGCTCGTTGAGCTGGTCGACCTGCTCCTTGACCTGGTCCTTGGTCGGCGCGGGGTCGGCGTGGGCGCCGGACTGCGCGGAGAGGGCGACGGCAGCGGCGGCGACACCGGTCAGGATCGAGACACGGGCGCGGCCGGCGGGCTTGGGACGACGATGGGACGCCACGAAGGCGGACTCCTTCTTCCTCATCCGCCTACCGGGTGAGCTGACGGGTTCGGGCGGAAGCGTGCCCTACGACGCCTCACCGTCCGCTTCCGCGGCCGGCCTGGCGCCGATTCACCCCGGAGGAACGTGGTTCCCCGGCTCCGCTCCACAGCGGACCCCCGACTGCTGGATCCTCACTCGGACGACGGCCCACGGGCCCCGTCCCACTGCTTCGCGAACTCGGCGGCGAACCCCGCCGCCACCCAGGCTGGGTGATCGACTGTGCGTGGTTCGAGGCACGACCCTAGTAACAGATCCGTGATCCGTTCAAATCCTTGTCAGAAAAAAGTCGGAAGAATACCCAAGTTCCTTTGTGAATATGACCGAGCGTGATCAGGTCCCCACGTCGGGCTGATCATTCTCCGTCAGTCCGTCGAACGCCCCGCCGAAACGCCCGGCGCCACCCCCGTGCGGAGGTGGCGCTGATCACAGGGGGCCGTTCGGGCCCCTCGGGCGTGTCGTGTCGGTCCGTCAGACCCGGCGGATCGTGTTGATCTTCATGGCGTCGGCCTTCATCACCTTCACCACGTCACCGGTGCGCGGGGCGTGCACCACCATGCCGTTGCCGATGTACATCCCGACGTGGCTGCGGTCGTCGCGGTAGATGACCAGGTCGCCCGGCTGGGCCTCGGCGAGGGACGGCACCCGGGTGCCGTAGTTGCCCTGGGCCTGCGAGGTGCGCGGCAGCGAGACGCCGGCCTTCCCGTACGCCCAGACCATCAGGCCGGAGCAGTCGAAGGTGCTGGGGCCGACGTCGCCCCAGCCGTAGGGCGAGCCCTGCTTGCTCATCGCGAGCGAGACCGCGGCGCCGGCCTTGCCGCTGGCCTGCGGCAGGCTGCCCAGGTCGGTGCGCTCGGAGCCGCGCGAGGCGCGGTCGGCCTGCTGCTGCTGCGCCTTCAGGGCCGCGCGCTCGGAGGCACTGAGCGAGTTCAGCAGCTCCTGGGCCTCCCGGAGCTTCTTGTTGACCTCGGCCTTGGTCTGGTTCAGGTCCTTGGTGGTGCTGTCCAGCGAGGCCAGCACGGCGGCCGCCTCGGCCTTCTGCTGGTCGAGCCGGCGCTGCTGGTCCTGCAGGCCCTTGAGCGCCTCGGCCTGGCTGGAGCTGGCCTGCTGCACGCTGGAGGCCTTGTCCAGGTAGCCGGACGGGTCGGAGGTCAGCATCAGCTGCACGGACGGGTCGATGCCGCCGGTGCGGTACTGCTCGCCCGCCACCTCGGCCAGCCCGGCCTGAAGCTGGGTCATCTGGTCCTGGCCGCGGGCCACCTGGTCCTGGAGCTGGTCCGCCTGCTTGCGCAGCTGGTCCGCACGCTCCTTGGCGCCGTTGTAGCGCTCGGTGGCCTGCTCGGCCTCCTCCTGCAGCTGGTCGATCTGCGCCTTGACGTCGTCCTTCTTCGGCGCCGGACTGGGCGCCGCGTGGGCGGCGACCTGGGCGGAGAGGGCGACCGCGGTCGCAGCGGCAGCGGTGAGCACGGAGACCCGCGCGCGGCTCGGCTGCTTGGGACGGCGGTGGGAGGCCAAGGGACTTGCTCCTTCTTCCAATGGCCTCACCCGAACGGGTGAGAATCCGGAAAATAGGTTTGACGCCAGACCCTAGTGAAGATCCACGCTTCGCGCCACTCCCCCGATCGCGTGAACCCGAACCGCCCATCTGACTTCACAAAACTCGCACAACACCGCAATCCGGGTGCTGACCAGCCGTCATGCCGGCCTGCCCGCACCGGGAAGCGGCTACGGCCGGGCCAGCCGGTTCAACAGCAGCACCGAGGCGACGGGGCGCGCGCCGGCCTTCCGCACGCCCTCCGCGACCTCCCGGTCGGTGGAGACCACCACCACCGGACGCCCCTGCGGCTCGGCCCGGACCAGCCGGCGGATCAGCTCGTCCGCCGTCTCCCCGGTCCGGCTGAACCGTACCCGCACCCCGCGCGGCGGCGCCATGATCACCGGCACGTCCAGGTCCTGGCCGTCGAACACACAGGTGACCTCCGCCTGGGTGCGCTGCGCCAGCATCGCCAGCCCGCCCAGCAACCGGATCCGCTGCTGCTCCAGCGGCAGCGCCGGATAGCCCGTCTTGGTCACGTTGTAGCCGTCCACCACCAGATGGACCTGCGGGATCGCCAGCAGCTGGTCCAGCAGCGCCGGATCGTCCTCGGCCAGGCCGCGCCGCGCCACGTCGTGCGGCGACGCCGCGCCCGGCACCACCGCCTCCACCAGGTCCGCCGGGCGGATCTGGGAGACCGGCAGCGCCAGCTCCCGCTGCAGCCCCTGCGCCGACTGCAGCACGGTGTCCAGCAGCAGCCGCAGCCGCATGTCCTCGACGCCGCGCCCCTCGCGGGCCGACCGGCGGCCCTGCTCGGCGGCGTTCTCCAGCTCCGTGACCCGGTGCCGCAGCCGGCGCGCCTCGCTCTCCGCCGCGCTCCGCTCGGCCGCCGCCTGCGCCCGGACCGCCTCCAGCTCGGCCGCCACCTTGCGGGTCTCGGCCTGCGCCCGGCGGGTGTCGCTCTCCAGCGACCGCAGCTTGCGGCGCAGCGAGTCCGCCTCCCGGCGGACGTCCTCCGACTCGGCCCGCTGGCGCTCCAGGTCGGAGCGCGCCGTGGAGCGCACCTCGGCCAGCTCGGCCTGGAGCTTCTCCACCAGCCGGGCCGCCTCGGCCGCCGCGCCCTCGGCACCCGCCCGCTCGGCCTCCTCGCCGACCGCGGCCACCAGCCGGCTCCACCCGGCGGAGCGCACCAGATAGGCGGCCGCCGCCACGTCCATCGGGTCGGCGGCGCCCGGCACGGTGCCCGACTCCAGCGCCCTGACCAGGTCCGGCTGCCCCAGCCGCAGCCGCTCCGCTATCCGCGAGCGGAAGGCCGGCTCCGCCTCCAGCGCCGCCGCCAGCGCGGTCGCCGCGTACTTGGCCCGGCGCGCGGGGGTGAACTTGGCGTACTGGCGCAGCGACTGGGGCAGCTCCGCGAGCGGCAGCCCGCCGAGCGCGTCGGAGGCGAGCCCCACCACGCGCCGGCGCACGCCCTCGGGCAGCGGCCGGTCCAGCGTCTCGGCGCCGCCCGCCGCGGCATCGTTCCCGGCGTCCCCGGACCCCCCGGCGTCCCCGAGGCCCCCGGCGTCCCGCGCCGCCCCGTCGACGGCTGCCGCCGGTTCGTCACCGCCGCCGGACTCCTCGCCGGCGGCCGGCTCGGCCGGCGCCGCGGTGCCGAAGGGGGCGGCCCCTGCCGCGTCCGGCGCCTGCGCGTCCACAGCGGGCTGCCGCCCCTGCGGCCCGGCGGGCTCCCTCGCTGCGTCCACCACGTCCTCGGCTCCGATCCTGGTCCAGCGGGGTACGGTCCCCGGCCGCCGCCCCCGTCACACTCCGTGCGTTCTCTCTGTATTGTCCCGTGCGGCGACCGGCCACGCCCTGCACCGCCCGCCGCACGGCTCAGGCGATCAGGCCTGCTCGGGGGCCTCGGCGCCGCCGGCCGCGCCCGGGCGGGCCACCAGCTCGACCTGGTCGACCGCGTTGCACCAGCGGCAGCGCACCGACTCGACGGTCTCGCTGAGCACCTGGGTCTCCTCGATCTTCGACTCGCCGGCCAGGTCGAAGTGGAGGAACTCGGTGACCCGGGCGGTCCGGGTCACGTCGAAGCGGGTCAGGTTGCCGCAGAGCGTGCAGCGCCAGCGCGTCTCGGCGGTCAGGGCGGGGACGGTCATCGGGGATCCTCTCGGGTGGTCCCGGAACGGGCTCAGGCGCTCCCCCCGGAGCCCCGGCGTCGGCGGCGGGAGGCGGGAATGCCCGCCCCAAGCCTATTGCCTGGGGCAACCTTCGCGGCCACCGGCCGACCGGCCCGCACCGGTAGCCCACCTGCCGTAACCGCGCGGTGCCGGTTCGGTACCGGGGGGATGCTGGGGCCCATGGCGATCCCGGTCCTCCCCGCCGGCCCCGGCCCGCGCCGCAGCCGGCCGGCCGCCACCGCCCCGGCCGTCTGCTACGCGCTGATCGCGCTCAACACCGCGGTCTTCCTGCTCGGGCCGGCCGCCGGGCTCAACCCGCTCTACGGCCGCGGCCAGAGCCGGGTCTGCGCGGAGCAGCGCTACGAGCAGCGCTGGGGGGCGGTCCCCGCCGAACTGCTGACCGGGCACCCGCTGACCGCCGGCCAGCTCGCCCAGGCCCCGGACCCGCTGCCCGGCTGCCCGGCCGCGCCCACCCCGGGCAAGCACCCGGCGCTCTCCGTGCTCAGCGCGCTCTTCCTGCACGCCGGCTGGCTGCACCTGCTGGGCAACCTGCTCTTCCTGCACGTCTTCGGCCCCACCGTGGAGCGACGGCTGGGCCGCTCCCGGTTCCTCCTCTTCTACCTGGCGTCCGGGGCGCTCACCACCTACGGCTTCGCGCTGGCCGAGGCGCACTCCGCGGACTCGACCCGGGTGCTGATCGGCGCCTCCGGGGCGATCTCCGCCGTCCTCGGCGCCTACCTGCGCCTCCACCCCCGGGCCCGGGTCACCACGCTCGTCCCGCTGCTGCTCTTCCTGCCGCTGCGCTTCCCCGCCTGGCTGGTGCTGGGGCTCTGGTTCGCCCTCCAGTGGTGGTCGGTGCACTCCGCCGGGCCCGGTGTGGCCTACCTGGTGCACGTGATCGGCTTCGCGGCGGGCTTCCTCTACGCCTGCACCCTGACCGAGCGCCGCCCGCGGGCCACGGGCCCCCGCGACGGTGCCGCCGGCGCCCGATACGCTGGCGGCACCTCACAAAGGAGTACGCCACCGTGATCACCGCCATCGTCCTGATCAAGACCAGCGTCGACCGCATCCCGGAGATCGCCGAGGCGATCGCCGCCATCGAGGGCGTCAGCGAGGTCTACTCGGTGACCGGCGGCTACGACCTGGTCGCGATGGTGCGGGTGGCCCGGCACGACGACCTCGCCGAGGTGATCCCCGGCCGGCTGAACAAGGTCCCGGGCGTGGCCCACACCGAGACCCAGATCGCCTTCCGCACCTACTCCCAGCACGACCTGGAGGCCGCGTTCGCGATCGGCCTGGACGAGTAGGACGCGCCGCAGCACGGGCGCGAAGCCCTCAACCCTCGCGACGGGTGTCCGCGACGCAGCGGCCGCCCTCGTTGCGGTAGGTCCAGGCCGCGCCGTCCGTGACCAGCTCCCGGACGGCGGCCAGGAAGCGGTCCACGTGCTCGTCCGGGGTGCCGGCGCCGAAGCTCACCCGGATCGCGTTCAGGCTGCGCTCGCCGGGCAGCGACGGCTCCGGCGCGCCGCACTCCGAGGGCGCGGCCTCCTCGTCGCCGAGCAGGGTGCGGACCAGCGGGTGGGCGCAGAACAGGCCGTCACGGACCCCGATGCCGTACTCGGCGGAGAGCGCGGCCGAGAAGTGCGAGCTGTTCCAGCCCCGGACCACGAAGGAGAGCACGCCCACCCGGTCCGAGTCGGCGCCGAACAGATTCAGCACCCGGACCTCCGGGATCTCCGCCAGCCCGGCCTTCAGCCGCGCGACCAGGGCCCGCTCGCGGGCCTCCAGCGCGTCGAACCCGGCCTCGGTGAGCGCCCGGCAGGCCGAGGCGATCGCGTGGACGCCGATGACGTTGGGCGAGCCGGCCTCGTGCCGGGCCGGGCCGGTGTGCCACTGCACGGCCACCGAGCCGTCGGTCTCCCGGGCCACCGTGCGGGTCGCGCCGCCGCCGGCCAGGTACGGCTCGGCCGCGTCCAGCCAGTCGGCCCGGCCGGCCAGCACCCCGGCGCCGAACGGCGCGTACAGCTTGTGGCCGGAGAAGGCGATCCAGTCGACGTCCAGCTCGCGCACCGAGACCCGGTGGTGCGGGGCCAGCTGCGCGGCGTCCAGCACCACCCGGGCCCCGTGGCGGTGGGCGGTGCGGGTCAGCTCGGCGACCGGCCAGAGCTCGCCGGTGACGTTGGAGGCGCCGGTGACGCAGAGCAGCTTCGGGCCCTCGGGCGCCCCGGCCAGCGCGGCGTCGAAGGCGGCGACCGCCTCGGCGTGCGAGCGGGGGGCGCGCAGGTAGGTGACCGGCAGGCCGGCGTGCGCCCACGGCAGCAGCGACGCGTGGTGCTCGGTCTCGAAGGCGAACACCTGGGTCCCGGCCGGGACCGCGCCGGCCAGCAGGTTCAGCGAGTCGGTGGTGGCGCGGGTGAAGACCACCTGGTCGCCCTCGCGCAGGTCGAGGAACTCGGCGACGGTGCGGCGGCTCTGCTCGAACAGGTCGGTGGAGAGCTGCGACAGGTAGCCGGCGCCGCGGTGCACGCTGCCGTAGTACGGGGCGTAGGCGGCGACGTCGTCCCAGACCCGCTGGAGCGCCGGGGAGCTGGCCGCGTAGTCGAGCGCCGCGTAGCCGACCTTCTCGCCGTTGGCGAGCGGGACCTGGACGTCGTGGCCGAGGACGGCGAGGGGGGCGCGGAGAGAGGTGGAGACAGACATGGGGATGCACTCCTGTACGGGTCAGGGACCCCGGGAGTGCGATCAGTCCGGCGTCCGCGCTTGCCACGCGGACGAAGCGCCACGTGACCCGGTCCTCACCCAGGGCACCCCGCCACGGACGGAGGGTTGCCGGACAGCCAGCTGGGGCTTGACGCTGTCGCTCATGACCTGGCGAAGACTCTAGGTCGCGTCCGCCCCGTGGTCAAACAGGCGTCCGCATCCCGGACAGCCGAAGGGGCCCGGGGAGGTCTTCCTCCCCGGGCCCCAACACCCGCGTCACGCCCGGGCGGTGGCCTCCGACCAGTGCTTCAGCAGGTCGCCCGCCGCACCCGAGTCGATGGCCGCGGCGGTGCGCCGCATGGCCGCCCCGAGCTGCTCGGCGAGCGGCGCGTCGGTCAGGTCCAGCGCCACCAGCGCGGCCGCCGAGTTCAGCAGCACCGCGTCACGCACCGGCCCGTGCTCCCCGGCCAGCAGCCGGCGCGCGACCTCCGCGTTGTACGCCGGATCCCCGCCGCGCAGCGCCTCGATGCCGACCGGCTCGATGCCGACCTCGCGCGGGTCGAAGGAGGTCTCGGTGACGGCACCGTCCCGGACCACCCAGACCCGCGAGGTGGTGGTGATGGTCAGCTCGTCCAGCCCGTCGTCGCCCCGGAAGACCAGCGCGCCGGCGCCGCGCTGCGCCAGCACCCCGGCGATCAGGCCGGCGAGGCGGGTGTCGAAGCAGCCGATGGCGTGCGCCGTCACCCGGGCCGGGTTGGTGAGCGGGCCGAGGATGTTGAACGCGGTGGGCACCCCGAGCTCGCTGCGGGCCGGGCCGGCGTACCGCATCGACGGGTGGAAGGTGGCCGCGAAGCAGAAGGTGAGCCCGACCTCCTCGGCCACCTCGGCGACCCGGCGCGGCCGCAGGTGCAGGTTGATGCCCAGCTTCTCCAGCACGTCCGAGGAGCCGCTGGCCGAGGAGGCGGCCCGGTTGCCGTGCTTGACCACCTTGGCGCCGGCCGCCGCGGCGACGATCGCCGACATGGTGGAGATGTTGACGGTCTTGGCCCGGTCGCCGCCGGTGCCGACGATGTCCACCGCCGGGCCGGGGATGACCAGCGGCTCGGCGTGGGTGTACATCGAGTCGACCAGACCGGAGATCTCGTCGACCGTCTCGCCCTTGGCCCGCAGCGCCACCATGAAGCCGGCGATCTGCACCGGGGAGGCCTCCCCGCTCATGATCCGGTCCATCGCCCACGCGGTGGCCGAGCGGTCGAGGTCCTCCCCCCTCAGCAGCGCCGACAGGATGTCCGGCCAGGTGCGGACCACCTGCGCGGGCTCGCTACCGCCGTTCGCAGGGTGCGCGTTCACCATGGCTGACTCCAGCTCTCGCTCCCCGCGGACGGGGAAGGACGTAGGGACGGAGTCAGCCTATCGAGCGGCGGGGCGCCGGGGCTCCGCCGTTCACCCTTCTTCTCTTGTACTGAGACGCGGGGTGGGACGCCGGCGCGGGCGGACTACTGGACGGCGGGCGTTCGCTTGGCCAGCCGGGCCCGCAGCAGGGTGGCGACGGCCTCCGCCAGCGCCACCGGGTCCACCGGCTGGGAGATCGCCGCGTCGGCCCGGCTCCAGGCCGCCAGCCAGGAGTCCTGCGGCCGGCCGATCAGCGCCAGCAGCGGCGGGCACCCGTAGATCTCGTCCTTCAGCTGCCGGGCGAGCCCGAGCCCGCCGGCCGGCACCGCCTCGCCGTCCAGGACGCAGAGGTCCACGCCGCCCTTCTCCAGCGCCTTGAGCACTGCGGGGGTGGTCGCGCACTCCAGGTAGTCCAGCTCCGGCAGGTCCTCCGCGGGCCGCCGGCCGAGAGCGGTCAGCACCTGCTCGCGGGTGGTGCGGTCGTGGCTGTAGACCAGAACGGTCAACGTCTCGTCGGTCGTGCTCGCCATGGGCCTGCTCCCTCACGTGTGATCCGGACCACGTTCGCCTCTCCCCGGATGCTACTCCCGATCACCCGCCGCCGAGCCCTTCCCGGGGGATCCTTCTCGACCCGGTGCGCCGCCGGCGCGCCACCGACTGGTCCGGGCGGAGCACGGCCCGTCACCCCCGTCCGCACAGACCACCCGTACGGCGGACGGGTGGTCTCTCCCCTTACTACCGACGGCCCCGCGGGCCTGCCGCGACACGCCGCGAAGGCCTCCGAAGGGGCCTTCGAGGAACCGTCAGAAAAGGGACACGCCGCTGCTCAGCAGGGGTACCCGCAGCCTGTCGGGTGCCAGGGGGGCATACCGCACGCACCGGACACTCCGAGGGACACCCCCCGGCGTGAAGACGGAATAAGGGACCGACATAATGTCCGTCGTGGCGACAGCAACAGCAGTAGAAACCGGGCACGCGCACGGATCGGTCAACCGGCCGAACATGGTCAGCGTCGGAACGATCGTCTGGCTCAGTTCCGAGTTGATGTTCTTCGCGGCCCTCTTCGCGATGTACTTCACGCTCCGCTCCGTCAAGGGGCCGGAGTTCTGGACCGAGAAGGCGCACGCCCTCAACGTGCCCTTCTCCTCGGTCAACACCACGATCCTGGTGCTCTCCTCGCTGACCTGCCAGCTCGGTGTCTTCGCCGCCGAGCGCGGGGACGTGAAGAAGCTCCGCTCGTGGTTCATCCTCACCTTCGTGATGGGCGCGATCTTCATCGGCGGCCAGATCTTCGAGTACACCGAGCTGGTCAAGAAGGACGGCCTCTCGCTGTCCTCCGACCCGTACGGCACGGTGTTCTACCTGACCACCGGCTTCCACGGTCTGCACGTGACGGGTGGTCTGATCGCCTTCCTGCTGGTCCTGGGACGGACGTACGCAGCCAAGCGCTTCACGCACGAGCAGGCCACCGCCGCGATCGTCGTGTCGTACTACTGGCACTTCGTCGATGTCGTGTGGATCGGCCTGTTCGCGACCATCTACCTGATCAAGTAACCAGCTGATCAGGTCGCTGGCCACCGGCCTCGGGTCCCGCCCTCACCGGCGACGGCCCGATTTCGCCGGTGCCGACGCTCCCACCGACCGACCGCGCGCGCAGCCCTAGACAGGCAGCCTCGTGCCGGCCAGACCGGCCGCCGGGTGCACCCACCAGTCGACCAGATCCTGACACCGGGGTTATTCCGTGAAAAAGCTCTCCGCACGACGGCGCCACCCACTGGCGGCGCTGGTCGTCCTACTTCTCGCCCTGGCGGCAACCGGGGGGCTGTACGCCGCGTTCGCGCCCGCCGACAAGGCGCAGGCCGACGTCGCCGCGCAGTCGCTCGCGATCGACGAGGGCAAGAAGCTCTTCGCCGTGGGCTGCTCCTCCTGCCACGGCCTGAACGGCCAGGGCAGCAGCGACGGCCCGAGCCTGGTCGGCGTCGGCTCCGCCGCGGTCGACTTCCAGGTGGGCACCGGTCGCATGCCGGCCCAGCAGCCCGGCGCCCAGGTGCCGCGCAAGCCGAACATCTACTCGCAGGCGGAGATCGACCAGCTCGCCGCCTTCGTCGCCTCGCTCGGCCCCGGCCCGGTGACGCCGACCGAGGAGCAGGTCACCTCGACCAACCCCGAGGACCTCGCCAAGGGTGGCGAGCTGTTCCGCACCAACTGCGCCCAGTGCCACAACTTCTCCGGCCAGGGTGGTGCCCTGACCCAGGGCAAGTCCGCCCCGTCGCTGGAGGGCGTGGACGCCAAGCACATCTACGAGGCCATGCAGACCGGCCCGCAGAACATGCCGTCGTTCCCGGACAGCACCATGCCCGAGGAGCAGAAGAAGCAGATCGTGGCCTTCGTCCGCCACACCACCAACGATGAGCCCAACCCCGGCGGTCTCACGCTCGGCAGCCTCGGTCCGGTGACCGAGGGCCTGTTCGGCTGGATCTTCGGTCTCGGCGCGCTCATCCTGGTCGCGATCTGGGTCGCCGCCCACACCACCAAGGCCAAGAAGTCATGAGCCACGACATGTCAGAAGAGAAGCTCCCGGAGTCGCACGGCTCCGCCGGGCACCACGAGGTGGCCGCCCACGGCGACCCGTTCGCCGACCCCGGCCTGCCGGCCCACGAGCCGCGCCGCACCGACATCGACGAGCGGGCCGCCAAGCGGGCCGAGCGTCAGGTGTCGCTGATGTTCGTCGTGTCGATGATCGCCACCATCGGCTTCATCGCCTCGTACGTGGCCATCGACCCGGACAAGATCGTCTACATCTGGCCGCTGGGCCACGTCAGCGCGATGAACTTCGCGCTCGGCATGACCCTGGGCCTCGCGCTGTTCCTGATCGGCGCGGGCGCGGTCCACTGGGCCCGCACCCTGATGTCGGACCACGAGATCCCGGCCGAGCGTCACCCGATCGAGGCCGACGACGAGGTCCGCGCCGACGTCATCGAGCAGTTCAAGACCGGTGCCGCGGAGTCCGGCTTCGGCCGCCGCAAGATGATCCGCAACACCCTCATCGGTTCGATGGCGCTGGTCCCGCTCTCCGGCGTGGTCCTGCTCCGCGACCTGGGCCCGCTGCCCGAGGACAAGCTGCAGCACACCGGCTGGGACGAGGCCACCGAGGCCAAGCCGCTGCAGCTGATCAACATGAACACCAACCTGCCGATGAAGGCCGAGGACATCATCCAGGGGTCGCTGACCTTCGCGATGCCCGAGGGCCTGACCACGCACTCCGAGGACTTCCAGGTTCGCATCGCGAAGGACGCCCTCATGCTGGTGCGCATCGCGCCGCAGGACATCAAGGACGAGAAGTCCAAGGAGAAGGGTTTCGAGGGCATCCTCGCCTACTCCAAGATCTGCACCCACGTCGGCTGCCCGATCAGCCTGTACGAGCAGCAGACCCACCACGCGCTCTGCCCCTGCCACCAGTCGACCTTCGACCTGGCGGACGGCGCGCGCGTCATCTTCGGCCCGGCCGGCCACCCGCTGCCGCAGCTGAAGATCACCACTGACGAGAAGGGCTTCCTGGTCGCCCACGGCGACTTCGACGAAGCCGTCGGCCCGAGCTTCTGGGAGCGTGCTCGATGAGCAGTGCGAGCAGCACCACCTCCGGCGCCGCCAAGCCCGCCAGCACGCGTGCCAAGCCCGCGAACAAGTGGGAGCAGGCAGCGGACTGGACGGACGGCCGGCTGGGGATCTACTCCCTCGCCAAGGCCAACCTGCGCAAGATCTTCCCGGACCACTGGTCCTTCATGCTGGGCGAGATCTGCCTCTACACCTTCATCATCATCATCCTGACCGGCGTCTACCTGACGCTGTTCTTCAAGCCCTCGATGGGCGAGGTCATCTACGACGGCTCGTACGTGCCGCTCAAGGGCCTCCCGATGTCCGAGGCCTACGCCTCGACCGTCGACATCAGCTTCGAGGTGCGCGGCGGTCTGCTGGTCCGCCAGATCCACCACTGGGCCGCCCTGGTCTTCGTGGCGGCGATGCTCGTGCACATGCTGCGCGTCTTCTTCACCGGCGCGTTCCGCAAGCCGCGCGAGATCAACTGGGTCTTCGGCTTCCTGCTGCTGGTCCTCGGCATGTTCGACGGCTTCTTCGGCTACTCGCTGCCGGACGACCTGCTGTCCGGCACCGGTATCCGCTTCATGGAAGGCGCGATCCTCGCCGTCCCGCTGGTGGGCACCTACATCCAGATGTTCCTGTTCGGCGGCGAGTTCCCCGGCACCGACATCGTGCCGCGGTTCTTCACCATCCACGTGCTGCTGATCCCGGGCATCATGCTCGGCCTGCTGGTGGCGCACCTGATCCTGGTCTTCTACCACAAGCACACCCAGTGGGCGGGCCCGGGCAAGACCGAGAAGAACGTCGTCGGCATGCCGCTGATGCCGGTCTACATGGCCAAGGCCGGTGGCTTCTTCTTCCTGGTGTTCGGCCTCATCGCCGCCATCTCGGCGATCGCCACGATCAACCCCGTCTGGTCGGTCGGCCCGTACCGCGCGGACCAGGTGTCCACGGACGCCCAGCCCGACTGGTACATGGGCTTCTCCGAGGGTCTGATCCGCCTCATGCCGGGCTGGGAGATCGGTCTGTGGGGCCACACCCTGAACCTGGGTGTCCTGGTGCCGCTGGCGATCTTCCCGCTGGTCCTGGTCTCGATCGCGGTCTACCCGTTCATCGAGGGCTGGATCACCGGCGACAAGCGCGAGCACCACATCCTGGACCGTCCGCGCAACGCCCCGGTCCGCACCGGGCTGGGCGCCGCCTGGATCAGCCTCTACCTGATCCTGCTGGTCGCGGGTGGCAACGACCTGTTCGCCACCCACCTGCACCTGTCGATCAACTCGGTCACCTACTTCGTCCGCGTCGGCTTCTTCGTCGTCCCGGTCCTGGTCTTCATCATCACCAAGCGCTGGTGCCTCGGCCTCCAGCGCCGTGACAAGGAGAAGGTGCTGCACGGCCGCGAGACCGGCGTCATCAAGCGCCTGCCGCACGGCGAGTTCATCGAGGTGCACGCCCAGCTGCCGCAGCAGGACCTGCACAAGCTCACCGCGCACGAGCAGGTGGAGCCGTTCGAGCTGCCGGCCGAGACGGACGAGAACGGCGTGGCCCGCAAGGCCGGCGTCATCACCCGGACCCGGGCGAAGCTCTCCCGCGGCTTCTACGGCGAGGGCAGCCAGATCCCCAAGCCGACCGCCGAGGAGCACCACGAGATCACCAGCGGCCACGGCCACCACTGATCCCGTACGCGTCGCCGCGTCGCACCCGAGGGCCGCTGACCAGAGTTCTTCTGGTCGGCGGCCCTCGGGCTTTGCCGTCCCCGCCCCTCCCCCGCCCGCTGTCCGCACCCGCCGTCCGCACCCGCCGTCCGCACCGTCAGGAGCCCACCGTGCAGCTGTCCGTCGACCCGGCCTCGGCCACTCCCCCGTACGAGCAGATCCGCGCCCAGATCGCCGAGCGGGCCCGCAGCGGCGAGCTGGCGACCGGGCTGCGGCTGCCCACCGTCCGCGCCCTGGCCGAGGAGCTCGGGCTGGCCGCCGGGACGGTCGCCCGCGCCTACCGGGAGCTGGAGGCGGACGGGGTGGTGGAGACGCACGGCCGGCGCGGCACCCTGATCGCCGCGGTCGGCGACTCCGCGCACCGGCTGCTCGCCGCGGCCGCCGCCGAGTACGCCGAGCGGGCCCGGCGGCTCGGGGTGCCGCAGGCGGACGCCCTGGGCGCCGCGGACGGCGCGCTGCGGGTGGCCTACCGGGACGACGCCTCGGCGGGCTGAGCCCCCGGTCAGAGCTGCGGGGCGATCATCCCGTTGGCGGGCGCCCGGGTGACCGGGGCGGTGGTGTTGACGGGCCCGCCGAGGGCGCTGTGCTTGACCCACTCGGCCCAGCCGATGTTCCAGTCGCCGAAGCCGTTGCCGAACGGCTCCATGCCCTTGCCGTGGCTGTTCACCACCGTCACCAGGTCCCCCACCCTGGTGTTCTGGTAGAACCAGCGGGCGTTCTCGGTGCTCATCCCGGTACAGCCGTGGCTGACGTTCTCCACGCCCTGGGAGCCCACCGACCAGGGCGCGGCGTGCACGTACTCGCCGCTCCAGGTCACCCGGGTGGCCCACTCGACGTCGAGGTCGTAGGACTCCGCGCTGCCGGACGCTATGCCGATCGTCTCGCCGCTCATCCGGACCTTGCGCTCCTGGCCCAGCACCACCTTGACGCCGTTGCGGGTGTCGAAGCCGGGCTTGCCGGTGGTCACCGGCATCGTCCGGACCACCTGGCCGTCGCGCTTGAGGGTCAACTCGTGCGCGGCCGCGTCCACCACCGTCTCGACGCGCTCGCCGATCCGCAGCGCCAGGGCGGCCCGGTCGCCGCCGTACAGTCCGTCGGAGATCCGGCTGCCGGTGGCCTCGAAGGCCAGGCTGACGGTGGTACCGGTGGGCCAGTAGTCCTCGGGGCGGAAGTGCAGGTTCTTGTCGTCCACCCAGTACCAGCCGCCGGTGACGGCGGGCTGCGAGACGACCGTCAGCGCGCGCTCCACCTCCTGGCGGGCCTGCGGGTCCTTGACCCCCTCGGAGAGCTGGACGGTGAGCGGCTGGCCCACGCCGTAGACGCCGCTGCCGGAGGAGTCCGGGCCGAGCTTGGCGGCCAGCAGGTGCTGGGCGGCCAGGGTGGAGAAGCCGGCGGTGGTCTCGCCGCGGCCGCCGCGGCCGTCGTCGGCGGCGATCCGCACCGTGTAGGCGGTGGCGGCCTTGAGCCGGCCGGTGGTCTGCCAGCTGCGCTGGTCCTCCGAGAGCCGGCCGGCGACCACCCGCCCGTCCGGGCCGACCACGGTGACGTCGGTGAGCCGGCTGCCCGGCTCGGCGGTCACCGTGAGCGGCTGGGACGGGTCCACCCGCTCGGTGGCGGACAAGTGCACCAGCTCTGCGGCGTCGACCTTGCGGACCGCCTCGGCGCCCTCGTCCCCACCGGCGGTGCAGCCCGCCAGCGGGACCAGTACGACGAGGGCCAGCGTGATGCCGCCGAGACCCGCGATTCCGCGTCTGTCGGCCATGACCGCCTCCCGGGGTTTCGCACGATTGGTCAGATCGTAGGAACCGCGTCCGGCCGAGCGACAACCGAACGGGGCACGGTTGGGCCGGCGGGGTGAGGCCGTCACTCCGGGGACGCAACAGGGCCGGGCATCCCGTGCGGGATGCCCGGCCCTGTGCGAGGGAGCCAGTGCCTACTGGTTCTGGTTCTCGCCCCGGTAGAACTCGAAGACCCAACCGAACAGACCGATCAGGATGATCGGCAGCGACCAGAACATCAGCCACCAGCCGAAGATCACACCGAGGAAGGCGAGCGCGCCGCCGATCGCGAGCGAGAGCGGCTGCCAGCTGTGCGGGGCGAAGAAGCCCAGCTCGCCGGAGTCGTCCGCGACCTCGGCCTCGGGGTTGTCACCCGCGCCGCTGTCCACCCGGCGGGCGGTGAAGGCCAGGTAGTAGCCGATGAAGGCGCACAGACCGAAGGCGAGGAACAGCGCGGTGGTACCGGCGGCCTCGATGCCGTGGTCGGAGCTGTTGGTCCACAGGCCGTAGGTGATCGCCATGGCCAGCACGAAGACCGACAGGCCGAGGAAAATCTTGCCCTGTTCCTTCATCGGGCGTCACCCTCCTTCTTGCCCTTGCCCAGCTGCGGGGCGTCGTACTTCGCCGGGGTCACACCGGCGAGGTGCTTGGCCGGCTCACCGTGGTTCTCCAGGTAGTCCAGCGCGGCGATCTCCGGGTAGTGGAGGTCGAAGGCCGGGGATTCGGAGCGGATCCGGGGCAGGGTGAGGAAGTTGTGCCGCGGCGGCGGGCAGGAGGTCGCCCACTCCAGCGAGCGGCCGTAGCCCCACGGGTCGTCGACCTCGATCTTCTCGCCGTACTTGGCGGTCTTCCAGACGTTGTAGAGGAACGGCAGGATCGACAGACCGAGCAGGAACGAGCCGATGGTCGAGACGGTGTTCAGGGTGGTGAACCCGTCGGCGGCCAGGTAGTCGGCGTAGCGGCGGGGCATGCCCTCCGCGCCGAGCCAGTGCTGCACCAGGAAGGTGGTGTGGAAGCCGAAGAACAGCGTCCAGAAGGTGATCTTGCCGAGGCGCTCGTCCAGCATCTTGCCGGTCATCTTCGGCCACCAGAAGTGGAAGCCGGCGAACATCGCGAAGACGACGGTGCCGAAGACCACGTAGTGGAAGTGGGCGACGACGAAGTACGAGTCCGAGACGTGGAAGTCGATCGGCGGGGAGGCCAGCAGGACACCGGTCAGACCACCGAAGAGGAAGGTGACCAGGAAGCCGACCGTCCAGAGCATCGGGGTCTCGAAGCTCAGCGAGCCCTTCCACATGGTGCCGACCCAGTTGAAGAACTTCACACCGGTCGGGACGGCGATGAGGAAGGTCATGAAGGAGAAGAACGGCAGCAGCACCTGGCCGGTGACGTACATGTGGTGGGCCCACACCGTCACGGACAGACCGGCGATCGCGATGGTGGCCGCGATCAGGCCGGAGTAGCCGAACATCGGCTTGCGGCTGAAGACCGGGATGATCTCCGACACGATGCCGAAGAACGGCAGCGCGATGATGTACACCTCGGGGTGACCGAAGAACCAGAACAGGTGCTGCCAGAGCAGCGCACCGCCGTTGGCCGGGTCGAAGACGTGCGCACCGAACTTGCGGTCCGCCTCCAGGGCGAACAGCGCGGCGGCCAGCACCGGGAAGGCCAGCAGGATCAGCACCGCGGTCAGCAGGACGTTCCAGGTGAAGATCGACATCCGGAACATCGTCAGGCCGGGGGCCCGCATGCAGATGATCGTGGTGATGAAGTTGACCGCGCCCAGGATGGTGCCGAAGCCGGAGAAGGCCAGACCCATGATCCACATGTCGGCGCCGATGCCCGGCGAGCGGACCGCGTCCGACAGCGGCGCGTAGGCGAACCAGCCGAAGTCGGCGGCGCCCTGCGGGGTGAGGAAGCCGGCGACGGCGATCAGCGAGCCGAACAGGTACAGCCAGTAGGCGAACATGTTCAGACGCGGGAACGCGACGTCCGGCGCGCCGATCTGCAGCGGCATGATCCAGTTCGCGAAACCGGCGAACAGCGGCGTCGCGAACATCAGCAGCATGACCGTGCCGTGCATCGTGAACGCCTGGTTGAACTGCTCGTTCGACAGGATCTGGGTCCCCGGACGAGCCAGCTCGGCACGCATGACCAGCGCCAGGATGCCGCCGATCAGGAAGAACGCGAACGACGTCGCCAGGTACAGCGTGCCGATCGTCTTGTGGTCAGTGGTGGTGAGCCACTTGATGATGGTGGAACCCGGCTTCCGGGTCCGCTGCGCCCCGACCGTGACGGCCCCGGCGCCCCCGCCGGCCGCGGCGGGCTCGTTGAGGATGGTCACTTCTCTTCACTTCCCATGGTCGTGATGCCGGAGGGCACCGCGCCGGTCTGACCCTTGGCCCGCAGGTCCTTCAGGTGCTGGTCGTACTCGGCACGGTCGACGACCTTCACGTTGAACAGCATGCGCGAGTGGTCGACGCCGCAGAGCTCGGCGCACTTGCCCATGTACTCACCCTTGACGGTCGGGGTGACCTCGAACTTGTTGACCACACCCGGCACGACGTCCATCTTCATCATGAAGTTGATGGGCCAGAAGTCGTGGATCACATCACGAGAGGTGAGGCGGAACTGCACCGTCTCGTTGACCGGCAGGTACAGGGTCGGCGGCTCGCCGGGGGTACCCACCTCGTACGCGGCCTCCGTGTTGGCCGGGTCCGGAGTCTCGGTGTTCTCGTAGTTGAACGCCCAGCTCCACTGGAAGCCCACCACGTTGACGGTGTGCTGGGGCTTCTCGGAGACGGCGGTCAGCTTCGACTCGTCGCGGGCGACGAAGTAGAAGAGGACCGACACGATGATGATCGGGACCGCGGTGTAGAGCGCCTCGATGGGCACGTTGTACCGGGTCTGCGGGGGGACCTGCACGCCGGTGCGGCTGCGCCGGTGGAAGATCACGCTCCAGATGATCAGACCCCACATCAGTACGCCGACCACCAGCGCCGCGATCCAGGAGCCCTGCCACATGTGGAGGACCATCGGCCCTTCCTTGGTGACGGGGCTCGGGAGGCCAAGCCTGGGGAGGTCGTTGGCCGAGCAGCCGGTGGCGGTCGCGATGACGAGGCCCAGTGCCAGCGCCTGAGGCAGCTTCCGCCGCATCGTGCGCCGCGGCGAGCGGTCGGAGCCGTTGGGACTCACGTAGCGCCTTCCCGAAGTCTCGCCCGCCTTCGCGTCGCCCCGGGGAGGCTTCCCCTCCTCGGCGACCCGTCCACGGGCACGGTTTGAATGCTTATGCGGGCCAAACCCTACTCCAGCCTTATGCGCTGCTGACGGGCAGGTCCCGGTAACGCGCCGCCCGGACACCCGATCAGGCCCGGCAAGGGCTGCGCCGCAGGTCATCCTAGGCATTCGGGGTCCGTACGCCCGATCGGGGGATGACCTCGGACAACGTGTGTGACGCCCCGTCGGACGCGGACGATCCGGACATTCGGGGTGATCGACTGACGGCCGTTGAGCCGCCGCCGGAGCCCGGAACGCACCCGGGAGTGTCGTTAAATGTCCCCGTGTACTTCGATGTGGCCTCCACCGCACCGCTCCACCCCGTCGCCCGGCAGGCACTGACCGCCGCCCTCGACGAGGGCTGGGCCGACCCCGCCCGGCTCTACCGCTCCGGACGGCAGGCCCGGATGCTGCTGGACGCCGCCCGGGAGACCGTCGCCGAGGTGCTCGGCTGCCGGGCCGACGAGATCTCCTTCACCGCCAGCGGCACCCAGGCCGTCCACCTCGGCGTGCTGGGCGCGCTGCACGGCAACCGGCGGCGCGGCCGGCACCTGGTGCACTCCGCCGTCGAGCACTCCAGCGTCCTGCACACCGCGGAGAGGCACGAGGCGGCGGGCGGCGGGGTCACCGCGGTGCCGGTGGACCGGCACGGCCGGATCGACCCGGCGGCCTTCGCGGCGGCGCTGCGGCCGGACACCGCGCTCGCCGTACTGCAGTCCGCCAACCACGAGGTCGGCACGGTGCAGCCGGTCGCCGAGACGGCCGCGCGCTGCGGGGACGTGCCGCTGCTGGTGGACGCCGCGCAGAGCGCCGGGCGGGTGGACGTGCCGGCCGGCTGGTCGCTGCTGGCCGCCAGCGCGCACAAGTGGGGCGGGCCGGCCGGGGTCGGGGTGCTCGCGGTGCGCAAGGGCGTGCGCTACGCCTCGCCGCTGCCCGCGGACGAGCGCGAGGGCGGCCGGGTGCCGGGGTACGTCAATGTGCCGGCGATCGTCGCGGCGGCGGCCTCGCTGCGGGCGGTGCGGGCCGAGGCGGAGCGGGAGAACGCCCGGCTGCACGAGCTGGTCGAGCGGATCCGGGCCCGGGTGCCGCGCCTGGTGCCCGAGGTCGAGGTGGTCGGCGACCCGGTGCGCAGGCTGCCGCACCTGGTCACCTTCTCCTGCCTGTACGTGGACGGCGAGGTGCTGCTGGGCGAGCTGGACCGGGCCGGGTTCGCGGTCTCCTCCGGCTCCTCCTGCACCTCCTCCACGCTGACCCCGAGCCATGTGCTGGCGGCGATGGGCGTGCTCACCGAGGGCAATGTCCGGGTCTCGCTGCCGTTCGGCACCGCCGAGGCGGACGTCGAGCGGTTCCTGGCCGTCCTGCCGGAGGTGGTGGCCGGCGTCCGCGCGCCGCTGGGGCTGGACCTGGCGCTGCCCGCCGACGCCGGGGAGCCGTCCGACCGGACGCTCGTCCTCGACGCCCTCGGCAAGCGGTGCCCGCTGCCGGTGATCGAGCTGGCGAAGCGGATCGGCGAGGTGCCGGTGGGCGGGACGGTCGTGGTGCTGGCCGACGACGAGGCGGCCCGGCTGGACGTCCCGGCCTGGTGCGGGATGCGCGGGCAGGAGTACCTGGGCGAGGCCCCGGCCGCCGAGTACGGCGGCGACCGGGGCTCGGCCTACCTGGTGCGGCGGGTCAGTTGACCAGGTGCGCGCGGAGGTCGGCGCCGGCGTCCTCGCCGTAGGCGCCGACGAAGCGCTGCAGGAAGTCGTCCGAGCGCAGCTCGTACTCCTGGGTGCCGACGGTCTCGATCACCAGGGTGGCGAGCATGCAGCCGATCTGGGCGGCGCGCTCCAGCTCCAGGTCCCAGGAGAGGCCGGCCAGGAAGCCGGCGCGGAAGGCGTCGCCGACGCCGGTCGGGTCGACCTTGGCGCTCTCGGGGGCGCAGCCGACCAGCACCGGGGCCTCGCCCTTGCGCTCGATCCGGACGCCCTTGCTGCCCAGGGTGGTGACCCGGGTGCCGACCCGGGTGAGGATCTCCTCGGCGTCCCAGCCGGTCTTGGACTCGATCAGCGCGGCCTCGTACTCGTTGGTGAAGAGGTACGCGGCGCCGTCGACGATCTCGCGGATGTCATGGCCGTCGAGGCGGGCCAGCTGCTGGGACGGGTCGGCGGCGAAGGCGTAGCCGCGGGTGCGGCACTCCTGGGTGTGGCGGACCATCGCCTGCGGGTCGTCGGCACCGATCAGCACCAGGTCGAGGCCGCCGACGCGGTCGGCGATCGGCTTGAGCTCGATGTTGCGGGCCTCGGCCATCGCACCGGTGTAGAACGAGGCGATCTGGTTGTGGTCCTCGTCCGTGGTGCACATGAAGCGCGCGGTGTGCCTGGTCTCGGAGATGTGGACGGAGCGGCAGTCCACGTTGTTGCGCTCCAGCCAGCTGCGGTACTCGGCGAAGTCCGCGCCGGCCGCGCCGACCAGGACCGGGCGCAGGCCCAGGACACCCATGCCGAAGGCGATGTTCGGCGCGACGCCGCCGCGGCGGATGTCGAGGGTGTCGACCAGGAAGGACAGCGACACGGTGTGCAGCTGCTCGGCGACCAGCTGGTCGGCGAACCGGCCGGGGAAGGTCATCAGGTGGTCGGTCGCGATCGAGCCGGCGACGGCGATACGCACGGGGTCTCCTCAGGATGGCGGGCATGCCATGGGACAACGGGGTGGAACCCACCCACGGTACCCGGCGGGGGCGGGGCGCCAGCAAGACCGCGAGCACGCCGGGGCCCCCGTCCGCCGGCACCCGGCTGTCACCCGTCGTCCCCGAACGTGTACTACCCCGCGGTAGCTCTGGTGGGCCCGGGGCGGCCCGGCCTAGGGTCGCAGAAAGGGGCCCTTCCGGCCCCGTCCAGGCCAGGCCCGTGGCGCCGCCGCCACGGCACCGGTGGATCGGAGTGATGGCCGATGATGCCCAGTCACCACCCGCTGCGGGTTCCGCCCGCCCTGCGCGGCGACGCGGACGGCGAGTCGTTGGACGCGCTGGTGGACTCCTCGCGCCGGCTGCGCCGGTTCTGGCCGCTGCTGGCGACCGGCCGGCCGGAGAGCGCGCCGGTCCGGTCCGGCTTCCGGGTCTCCTCCGGGGCGCAGCAGCTGGTCGCGGGGATGCCCGAGTACGGCCCCTGAGCCGGGTTCCGCGGGCTGCGGCCGCGGGTCCCGAGGGGCGGACGGGAACCGGGATCGTCCGGGGCACGTCACATCCGCGCGGTGCGGCCGGCACGGTGCGCCGCTGAACCCTCGGGAGGATGTGCAGATGGATCTGGAGACCATGCCCCGGCGTTCCGGCCGGGTGCGCGCGACGGCACTGGCGGCCCTGGCGCTGGCGGCGGCGGCCGTGCTGGCCGGGTGCGGCGACGGGGCGACGGCTGGGTCGGACGCCGCGCCGTCCGGTGCGGAGCGGTCGTCGGCGTCGGCGTCGGCGTCGGCGACCGCGTCCACCGATCCGGCCCCGGGTGCGCCGGTCGCCCCGGCCACGCCGTCCGCCCCCGCTCCGGTGACCACGCCGCCGGCCGACCCGTCGGCCACCGCCCCGGACCCGCGGCCCACCGGCCCGGAGTCGACCCCGACCCCGGCGCCCACTCCCCCGGGCGCGGGCGGCAACGGCATCGCGGTGGGCGAGCCGCCGCCGAACGGCTCCGGGAACGGCTCGCCGGTGCACCCGGCGATCACCTACCGGGCGGACGGCAGCCGGCTGACGGTCTGGTTCTACGGCGGGGTCTGCCAGCGGTACGCGCTCAAGGCGGACGAGTCCAAGCCCGGCCGGGTGGACGTCCGGGTCACGGCGGCGCCGGCGCCGGCCGGGCAGGACTGCGTCGCGCTGGCCCAGCGGCAGACGGTGACGGCCGACCTGAAGCAGCCGCTGCGGGGCCGGACGGTGACCGACCTGGCAACCGGGCAGGAAGTGCCGCTGGAGGCGGACCCGAAGATCGGCCCGGACCCGGTGGTGCCCGACGTCCCGGGCGCCCCGTGACGGCCTGAGCGGTGCCCGGACACGACGAAGGCGGCCCCGGGGATCCGGGGCCGCCTTCGCGTCAGGCCATTAGCTGAACGAGTCGCCGCAGGCGCAGGAGCCGGTGGCGTTCGGGTTGTCGATCGTGAAGCCCTGCTTCTCGATGGTGTCCACGAAGTCGACGGTGGCGCCGCCCAGGTACGGGGCGCTCATCCGGTCGGTGACGACCTTGACGCCGTCGAAGTCCTTGACCACGTCGCCGTCGAGCGAACGCTCGTCGAAGAACAGCTGGTAACGCAGGCCGGAGCAGCCACCGGGCTGGACGGCGACCCGCAGCGCGAGGTCGTCCCGGCCTTCCTGCTCCAGCAGGGCCTTGACCTTGCCCGCGGCGGCGTCGGTGAGGAGGATGCCACCCTCGACGGTGGTCTCGTCCTTGACGGTCATCTGCTTACTCCCGGTCTTGACGACGGTCTGCCGCCAGTGCCAACCGACGGCCGCCCGGTTTCATTTCCCGGACGGCGGGTGTTTTCGGCGGCCTCGTGGCGGCGTGATTCCGTGGGCCGGGCGTGCACCCGCTCCCTCTACGCTCCCCATGCTCGCACACCGGCGGACACCGGTCACCGCCCGAACGGCCCGATCGGGGTGAACGGACCACACGGCGGCGCCCGGACGGCCAGGATGGTGGGCATGATCCTGCGCCCGGTCCAGGACACCGCCGCCGACGCGGAGGCCGTCCTGTCCATCGCCCGTGCCGCGTTCGCCTCCCTCCCCGACGCCCCGCCCGCCACCGGGCCGGACCGGCCGGCCGTCTACCAGCTGGCCCGGACCAGACACCTGGCGCGCACCGATCCGCGGGGCTGCTGGATCGCCGAACTCGACGGCGAGCCGGTCGGCGCGGTGCTGTCGCTGCGCCGCGAGGGTGCCTGGGTGCTGGCGCTGCTGGTGGTGCTGCCGGGCGTGCAGGGCAAGGGGGTGGGCCGGCTGCTGCTGGACCGGGCCCTCGAACACGGGCGCGGCTGTCTGCGCGGCATGCTGTGCGCCTCGCCGTCCCCGGCGGCCGTGCGCCGCTACCGGCTGGCCGGATTCACGCTCCACCCGGCGATGCGGCTGACCGGGCGGGTGGACCGGTCCGGGCTGGTCGATCCGGGGGACATCCCGGTCCACCCGGGCAACGCCGCGCACCGGCACCTGCTGGACTCGGTGGACCGGCGCCAACGCGGGTCCGCGCACGGCCCGGACCACGAGCTGCTGCTCGCCCACTGCGAGGAGCTGCTGATCGCGGACTCGCTGGCGGGCAGCGGCTACTGCTACCGGGACGGCGGCGAGGTGAAGCTGCTGGCGGCCACCTCGAAGCGGATCGCCACCCGGCTGCTGCGCGAGGCGCTGGCCCGGGTGCCGGACGGCGTGGAGGCCCTGGTGGAGGCGCTCACCGCGGAGCAGGAGTGGGCGCTGGACGTCGGCCTGGAGGTGGGCCTGACCGTGGAGACCCGCGGCTTCGTGGGCCTGCGCGGGATGCGCCCGCCGGCGCCGTACGTGCCGAACGGCGGGCTGCTGTAGCCCCTCACGACGACGGACCCCCGCCGCGGCCGGGGCCGGGCGGGGGTCCGTCGGTGCGTGCGGATCAGGCCATGGTGTCGAGGATCTCGCGGACCATCTCCATGGTGGTGCCCGGGTGCAGGAAGGCGAAGCGGGCGACGGTCTCGCCGTCCCAGCCGGTCGGGGTGACGAAGCCGATCTGGTCCGCGAGCAGCTGCTGCGACCAGCGGTAGTAGTCGTCGTTGGTCCAGCCCTTGCGCTTGAAGCAGACCGCGGAGAGCTGGGGGTCGAACAGCAGCTCCAGGTGGTCGGTCTCGCGGATCAGCCGCGCGGTGTCCCGGGCGAGCGTGAGGCCGGCCTCGATGGCGTCGGTGTACGCCTGGACGCCGTGCACGGCGAGCGAGAACCAGAGCGGCAGGCCACGGGCGCGCCTGGTCAGGTGGTAGGCGTAGTCAGTGGGGTTCCACTCGTCGCCCTCGGTGTGCAGGACGTCCAGGTAGGAGGCGTCCTGGGTGTGCACGGCGCGGGCGAGCTGGGGGTTGCGGTAGAGCAGCGCGGCGCAGTCGAACGGCGCGAAGAGCCACTTGTGCGGGTCGACGACGAAGGAGTCGGCGTGCTCGATGCCGTTGTAGCGCTCCCGGACGGAGGGGGCGAACAGGCCCGCGCCGCCGTAGGCGCCGTCCACGTGGAACCAGAGGTCGCGCTCGCGGGCGACCTCGGCCAGGCCCTGGAGGTCGTCGACGATGCCCTCGTTGGTGGTGCCGGCGGTGCCGACGACGGCGATCACGGTCTCCGGGTTCGGGTCGGCGGCCAGCGCGGCGCGCAGCGCCTCGCCGGTGAAGCGGCGGTCCACGGTCGGCACCTTGAACGCCTCGACGCCGATGATGTTGAAGGTGTTCTTGACCGAGGAGTGCACCTGGTCGGCGACGGCGATCCGCAGCCGGGCCTCCGGTCCGACGCCGAGCCGGCGACGGGCGGTGTCGCGGGCGACCACCAGCGCGGAGAGGTTGCCGGCCGAACCGCCGGAGACGAAGACGCCGCCAGCCGAGGCGGGCATCCCTGCGCGGTCCGCTATCAGGCGCAGCACCTGGTTCTCGGCGGCGATCGCGCCGGCCGCCTCCAGCCAGGAGATGCCCTGGAGCGAGGCGCAGGAGACGACCATGTCGAAGAGCAGCGCGGCCTTGGTGGGGGCGCACGGGATGAAGGACAGGTAGCGCGGGCTGTCGGCGGAGATCACCGCGCGGGACAGCTCGTGGTCGTAGAGCTTGAGCACGTCGGCCGGGCTGTTGCCGTCCTGGTTGAGCAGGCCGGACAGCTGGACGCGCAGGTGCTCGCCGTCACCGGGGTGGTCGAGCGGGACCGGGTCGTACTGCAGCCGCTCGCGCATGTAGTCGAAAACCAGGTCGACCAGGTCGCTGTCGGGCCGGTGCATGCGGTCGGGGGCTGCGGACACGGGTGTCCCTCTCGGCTGTGGGGTGTCGGGGAGGTCCGGCGGAGCGGGGGGTTGGCACCGCATGGCCGGACATGATCAGCGTAGGCAGCGACGGGCCCCCGCCGCGCGTCGGAACGCGGCCGGTCGGGCAGCTTTCGGGCGTCTTCGGCGGGCCGCGCGCAGGAATCCTGCGCGGGCCCCGGAAGGGGTCAGCCAATGAGCTGGGAGAGGACCACCGAGGAGCGGCTGCGCTGGACGCCGGGCTCGCGGCGGATCCGCTCGATGACCGCCTCCAGGTGCCGCATGTCGGCGGCCCGCAGGTGGACCAGCGCGTCCGGGTCGCCGGTGACCGTCCAGGCGGCGACCACCTCGGGGAACTGGCGCAGGCTGGCCAGGATCTCCTCGGGGGCGGTCCGCTCGCGGCAGTAGACCTCGACGAAGGCCTCGGTCTGCCAGCCGAGCACCGAGGGGTCGAGCACCACGGTGAAGCCGCGGACCACCCCGCGCGCCCGCAGCCGGTCGATCCGGCGGCGGACGGCGGTGGCGGAGAGGTTCACCTGGAGGCCGATCTCCGCGTAGGAGGCGCGGCCGTCCCCGGCCAGCCGGGCGAGGAGGAGGCGGTCGGTTTCGTCCAGGGAGGCCCCGACCGTCTCGTGCGCTCGGCTGCTGCTCATCGGTGCGGGGCTCCACGGGTCGTGCGGCGTCGGGAACGGGGGTGGCGGGGCGGCGGTGGGGGCGGCGGGCCGCCGAAACGGTTCGGCACCCATTCTGGCGGATGTCAGGAGTGAGTCCACCTCTCACGGATGACGGGAGGGCGACCTCCGGCGACCGCTTCAGCCGGTGAGCAGCACGATCTTGCCCCGGGTGCGGCCCTCCGCGCTGAGCGCCTGGGCCGAGGCGGCCTGGGCGAGCGGGAAGGTGGAGGCGACGGTCACGGTCAGCCGCCCGTCGTCGGCGAGCGCGGCCAGTTCGGCCAGTCCGGCGGCGTCCGGGCGGACCCAGACGTACCGCCCGCCGCGTGCCTTGACCCCGAAGTCGGCGATCGAGGCGATCCGCGCCGGGTCGGCGACCAGCCCCGCCGAGACCTCGACGGCGTCGCCGCCGACCAGGTCCAGCGCGGCGTCCACGCCCCGCGGGGCGAGCGCCCGCACCCGGCCGGCCAGGCCCTCGCCGTACCGGACCGGCTCGGCGCCCAGCGAGCGCAGGTAGTCGTGGTTGCGCTCGCCGGCGGTGCCGATCACCCGGGCGCCGAGGGCCCTGGCGATCTGGACGGCCAGGTGGCCGACCCCGCCGGCGGCGGCGTGCACCAGGACGGTGTCCCCGGGGCCGGCGCCCACCGCCCGCAGCGCCTGGAGGGCGGTGAGCCCGGCCAGCGGCAGCCCGCCGGCCTGCGCCCAGTCCAGCGCGGCCGGCTTGCGGGCCAGGGTGCGGACCGGCGCGGCGACCAGTTCGGCGTAGGTGCCGTGCTCGACCGTGTCCTTGCGGACGTAGCCGTAGACCTCGTCGCCGGGGGCGAACTCGGTGACCCCGCCGCCCACCGCGCGGACCACCCCCGCCGCGTCCCAGCCCATCACCAGCGGGAAGTGCGCGTCGAGCAGGCCGTCCAGCCGGCCCTCCCGCACCTTCCAGTCGACCGGGTTCACCCCGGCCGCCCTGACCTGCACCAGGACCGAGTCCGGGCCGACCTTCGGGTCGGGCAGGTCCGTGTACTCGACCACCTCGGGGCCGCCGTAGCGGTGGATCGCGATTGCCTTCATGGGACCAGCGAAACCCGGACGGGCCGGGATCCCCTTTCGGCCACGCCGCAGGCGGCCGGGAAGGCTCCGAACCGGCGAGCGGTTCTCGTCACATCGACAGGATGGCCATCGTCACTCTGACGCTAACCGGTTATCATAGATTGCGTCAGATAGACGAAAAGGCTGCACCGATCGGCCGCACAGAAGGGCACCCGCCCGTGACCACCACCATCACCGAGACCTACGGCGTCGACCCCACCCCGACGCCGCTCGCTCTGCTGCTGCTCGGCCGCGAGGCCGACCCGAACAGCGAGCGCGGCGTCGAGTGCCCCGGTGACCTCCCCCCGGCCTCCGACCCGGACCTCGTCGAGCGCGCCCGGGCGGCCAAGGCCGCGCTCGGCGACCGCGTCTTCATCCTGGGCCACCACTACCAGCGGGACGAGGTGATCGAGTTCGCCGACGTCACCGGCGACTCCTTCAAGCTCGCCCGCGACGCGGCGGCCCGCCCGGAGGCCGAGTACATCGTCTTCTGCGGTGTGCACTTCATGGCCGAGTCCGCCGACATCCTCACCGGCGACGCCCAGCAGGTCGTCCTGCCGGACCTCGCGGCCGGCTGTTCGATGGCCGACATGGCCACCGCCGAGCAGGTCGCCGAGTGCTGGGACGTGCTGACCGACGCCGGCATAGCCGACGTCACCGTCCCGGTCTCGTACATGAACTCCTCCGCCGACATCAAGGCCTTCACCGGCCGGCACGGCGGCACCATCTGCACCTCCTCCAACGCCAAGCGGGCGCTGGAGTGGGCGTTCGAGCAGGGCCAGAAGGTGCTCTTCCTGCCCGACCAGCACCTCGGCCGCAACACCGCGGTGCGCGACATGGGCTTCTCGCTGGACGACTGCGTCGTCTACAACCCGCACAAGCCGAACGGCGGCCTGACCGCCGAGCAGCTGCGGGACGCGAAGATGATCCTCTGGCGCGGCCACTGCTCGGTGCACGGCCGGTTCACCCTGGACTCGGTGAACGACGTGCGCGAGCGGATCCCCGGCGTCACCGTCCTGGTGCACCCGGAGTGCAAGCACGAGGTCGTCGCGGCCGCCGACATGGTGGGCTCGACCGAGTACATCATCAAGGCGCTGGACGCCGCCGAGCCCGGGTCCAAGTGGGCCATCGGCACCGAGCTGAACCTGGTCCGCCGGCTCGCCAAGGCGCACCCGGACAAGGAGATCGTCTTCCTGGACCGGGCGGTCTGCTTCTGCTCGACCATGAACCGGATCGACCTCCCGCACCTGGTCTGGGCGCTGGAGTCGCTGGTCGAGGGCCGGGTGCCGAACGTGATCACCGTCGACCCGGAGACCGAGAGGTACGCCAAGGCGGCGCTGGACCGGATGCTGGCCCTGCCGTAGCGGCGCCGTGCCCGTGCCGTCCGCCGCGCGGGCGGCACGGACGACGACGGGACGACGAAGGGCGGGCCCCTCCCCGGTGGGAGGGGCCCGCCCTTGTGTCTGGCCGAGACGGCGGCTACTCGGGAACGCCCGGGATGAGACCGTCGCCCTCGGCCCGCAGCAGTTCACGGACCTGGTCGATGGTGGCCTCGGCGTCCGGCAGGATCAGGTCGGACGGCTCCAGCGAGTCGTCCGGCAGCGGGGTGCCGAACTTCTTCACCGCGCCGAGCAGCTCGCCGAGCGCCCGGCGGAAGTGTTCCTCGTCCCCCGACTCCAGTGCGGTGAGGAGCTCCTCGTCGAGCTCGTTGAGCCGGTTCAGGTGGGTCTCGCCCACCTCGAACTGCCCCTCACCCATGACCCTCATGATCATGCCGTGCGTCTCCCTGTTCCTGGGGTGGAGCTCAGGTCACTTGTTGTAGTTGATCCGCGGGGTGTCCTGCTGCTGCTGCGGCGGCGCGGCGTCCTGCGGGCGGCCCTGCTCGATCGCCTGCGGGCCGGAGGCCGGGGAGCCGCCGGTCAGCTCGGCCTTCATCCGGGCCAGCTCCAGCTCGACGTCGGAACCGCCGGCCACCCGCTCCAGCTCGGCCTCGATGTCGTCCTTGCGGCCGAGACCGCTGGCGTCGTCGAGCGCGCCGGAGGCCAGCAGCTCGTCGATCGCGCCGGCCCGGGCCTGCATCTGCGCGGTCTTGTCCTCGGCCCGCTGGATCGCCAGACCGACGTCGCCCATCTCCTCCGAGATGCCGGAGAAGGACTCGGCGATGCGGGTCTGCGCCTGGGCCGCGGTGTAGGTGGCCTTGATGGTCTCCTTCTTGGTGCGGAAGGCGTCGACCTTGGCCTGCAGCCGCTGGGAGGCGAGCGTGAGCTTCTCCTCCTCGGCCTGGAGCTGCTGGTACTGCACCTGCAGGTCGTTGATCTGGGACTGCATGTTCGACTTGCGGGTCAGGGCCTCGCGGGCGAGGTCCTCCCGGCCGAGCGAGAGCGCCTTGCGGCCCTGGTCCTCGTACTTCGCCGACTGCTGCTGCAACTGGGTCAGCTGGAGCTCCAGCCGCTTGCGCGAGGTGGCCACGTCCGCGACGCCGCGACGCACCTTCTGCAGCAGCTCCAGCTGCTTCTGGTACGAATAATCCAGCGTCTCGCGCGGGTCTTCCGCCCGGTCCAGGGCCTTGTTCGCCTTGGAGCGGAAGATCAGCCCCATACGCTTCATGATTCCGTCGCTCATGGGCCTCGGGTGCCCCCTTCTCCGGCCTGCGGTCTCTATCTCGTTACCAGACACGACGAGTGTATGTGCAGCGAGCCCGTCGCCGCAGTGCACCTGCCTGCAACAAGCCTGCTACAGGTCGGTCCCGCAAAGCCTCCTCCGCGGGGTGGATAACGCCCTCGTTCCACCCGCCGGTCAGCGGAGTGATCCCCTACGGGAAACCCCGGGGGAACCCGAAGCCGCCGGCCCGGGACGCGATCGATATGCGTTTGGTTCCCGGGGGACCGGAGAACGGCGGCCCGCACCCCGTACGCTGGTGGTGTGTTCCGACGCCGTTCAGATGATGCCGCTGCCTCCGCCGCCGTGCTGGAGAAGCAGGACGAGACGACCCAGCCCCGCGACCCGCAGGCGAAGAAGGGCCGGCCCACGCCCAAGCGCAGTGAGGCCGAGGCCCACCGGCGGACCCGGGTGAGCGTGCCCAAGGACCGCAAGGAGGCCTCCCGCCAGGCCCGCGAGCGGATGCGTGCCGAGCGCGAGAAGCAGCGCACCGCGCTGCTGGAGGGCGACGAGCGCCACCTGCCGGCCCGTGACAAGGGCCCGGTGCGCAAGTTCGCCCGCGACTACGTGGACGCCCGCTGGTCGCTGGCCGAGTTCTTCCTCCCGGCCGCCGTCCTCATCCTGGTGCTCAGCATCGTCAAGGTGCCGGCCCTCCAGCTGCTCTCCACGCTGCTGTTCCTGCTCTTCTTCGTCCTGGTGATCCTGGACTTCGTCCGCCTCGGCTTCGGCCTGCGCAAGCAGCTCACCGAGCGCTTCGCCGGGCAGAACACCCGCGGCGCGGTCGCCTACGGCCTGATGCGCATCCTGCAGATGCGCCGGCTGCGACTGCCCAAGCCGCAGGTGCGGCGCGGGGAGAAGCCCTGACCGCCGAACCGGTGGACTCCGGCTGGGCCCCTCCCGTCTGGGACGGGCCCGGCCTCTACGCGCTCCCCGGCCAGGGCGGCGGCGGCCACGACCGGGCCGCCCAGGAGCGCGGCGGGTACGACCGCGGCGGGCACGAGCTGACCGGGTACGAGCGGCGGCTGCCCTCGCGCAGCGGCTCCTTCGCCGGCGGCGCGGGCCCGTCCCCCGGACGGCACGGTTCGCTGCGCAACCTCGTCCGGCAGGAGATGGTCGCCCGGCAGCTCGCCGAGCAGCTCGCCGGCCGCGCCGCGCAGCGCGTCCTCGACATCGGCTGCGGCCAGGGCACCCAGGCGCTGCGGCTGGCCCGGGCCGGCCACTACGTCACCGGCATCGACTCCGACCCGGCCGCGCTCGGCGCCGCCCAGGAGGCGCTCGCCGAGGAGCCCGAGGCCGTGCGCGAGCGCGTCCAGCTGCTGATCGGCGACGGGCACCAGTGCGGGCGCTGGTTCGGGGCGCGCAGCTTCGACATCGTGCTCTGCCACGGCGTGCTGATGTACCTGCCGGACCCCGATCCGATGATCGCCTCGCTGGCCCGGCTGCTCGCCCCCGGCGGGCTGCTCTCCCTGGTGGTGCGCAACCGCGACGCGCTCGCCCTGCGGCCCGCCGCCGCCGGCGACTGGCGGGCCGCCCTGGAGGCCTTCGAGACCGACCGGTACTACAACCGGTTCGGACTGGCGGCCCGCGCCGACCGGATCGCCGACCTCACCGTCACCCTCTCCGAGGTGTCCGTGCCGCTGCGGCACTGGTACGGCGTCCGGGTCTTCACCGACCACGCCCACGACGACGCGGCGCCGGTCGACGGCCGGCAGCTCGCCCAGCTGCTGGAGGCCGAGGAGCGGGCCGGCCGCACCGACCCCTACCGGCGGGTCGCCGCGCTGCTGCACGTCGTCGGGATGAAGTAGCCCGAGGGAGCCGCCGCCCGGACCGGGCGGCGGCCCTTGCGCGGCTCAGTCCTCGTGCAGGCTCATCGTGTAGACCTCGCGGCCGTCGTCCAGCAGCACGGCGCGGTCCACGCCGTCCTCGGCCAGCTGCTTCCAGTTCTCCCCGATCCAGGTCTCCGCGTCCCCCTGGCCGGCGAACTCCTCCGCCTGGCCGCTGTCCGGGGCCACCACGGTGCCGTCCGCCTTCTCGTACCGCCACGTCCAGACCATGCCCGGCTCCTCCCGCCGACGATCAGCGATGCGCTGTGTGCGCACCCTAAGCCCTCAGGTTGCCCGGCCGGATCTTCGCTATGCGCGGTGCGCGAGGATGGGGTGCATGACACCTGACGCCCCGCTCCCCCGCACCCTCGTCCTCGGCGGCGCCCGGTCCGGCAAGTCCACCACGGCCGAGCGGCTGCTCGCCCACCACCCGGACGTGCTGTACGTCGCCACCGGCGGGACCAGGGACGGGGACGCCGAGTGGGCGCAGCGGGTCGCGCTGCACCGGGAGCGGCGCCCGGCGAGCTGGCGCACCGCGGAGACCTGCGACCTGGAGGCGGTCCTGGCCGACGCCGCCGACCCGGCGCCGGTGCTGGTCGACTGCCTGGCGCTCTGGCTGACCGCCGTGATGGACGAGTGCGGCGCCTGGGACGACGCGGTCTGGGCGGACGGCGGTGAGGCCGCGGTGCAGCGGCGCTGCGCGGAGCTGGCCCGGGCCTGGGCCGGCACCCGGCGGCAGGCGGTCGCGGTCAGCAACGAGGTGGGCATGGGCGTCGTCCCGGCCACCGCGGCCGGCCGCCGGTTCCGGGACACCCTGGGCCGGCTGAACATGGCGGTCGCCGACGCCTCGGAGCGTGTGCTGCTGGTGGTGGCGGGGCAGGTTCTCACGGTCAAGCCCGCCGTTGGCTGAACAGCCTCGCCCGGTCACCACCGGGACGCTGGAACACCCGCGGCGTGTAGCCTTCCGGACGATGGACACGACCGTGGATCTCGATACGTTCTCCTCGCTCGTCGAGCGCCCCGACGAGAGCGCCCGGCGCGCCGCCGAGGAGCGGTGGCAGGAGCTGGACCGGCCTCGCAACGGCCTCGGCAGGCTGGAGGAGTTGGGCGCCTGGCTGTCGTCCGTACAGGGGCGTTCCCCGGTGCGGCCGCTGTCGGCGCCCAAGGTGGTGCTGTTCGCCGCCGACCACGGGGTGGCCCGCCTCGGGGTGTCCCGGCTGCCCGCGCAGGGCGGCACGGCGGCACGGGTGCGGGCCGTGCTCGACGGCACCGCGCCGGTCGCGCTGCTCGCCCGGCGGTTCGGTGCCGGGGTGCGGGTGGTGGACGTCGCGGTGGACGCCGATGCCGGGGACTTCCCCGACGAGGTGACGGCGCACCGGGTGCGGCGCGGCTCCGGGCGGATCGACGTCGAGGACGCGCTGACCCCCGAGGAGACCGCCAAGGCGTTCCGGGCGGGGATGGCGGTGGCCGACGAGGAGGCCGACGCCGGGACCGACCTGGTGGTGCTGGGCGACCTCGGGGTCGGCGCGACCACGGTGGCGGCGGTGCTGGTCGGCGCGCTCTGCGGGACGGACGCGGCGGCGGTCACCGGGCGCGGGTCGGGCATCGACGACCGGGTGTGGATGGTCAAGTGCGCGACGGTGCGGGACTCGCTGCGCCGGGCCCGGCCGGTGCTGGGCGACCAGCTGGCGCTGCTCGGGGCCACCGGCGGCGCGGACTTCGCGGCGATCACCGGGTTCCTGCTCCAGGCCGCGGTGCGGAAGCTGCCGGTGGTGCTGGACGGGGTGGTCTCGGCGGCGTGCGCGCTGGTCGCGCAGCGGATCGCGTTCCGGGCGCCGGAGTGGTGGCGGGCCGGGCAGAGCAGCGGTGAGCCGGCGCAGGCGAAGGCGTACGACCGGCTGACGCTGACGCCGCTGCAGGAGCAGGGCATCACCATGGGCGAGGGGGTCGGCGCGCTGATGGCGCTGCCGCTGCTCCAGGCCGCGGCGGACACACTGGCCGAGAAGATGCCCGAGCCGTTGGTGCCGGCGGCGCCGAAGGAGCCGGCCCGGCTGCCCACGGCTGCGGAGCTGCTGGGGAAGCTGTAGTAGGGAGTCGGGGGCCCGGGCCGCGTCGTGACGACGGGTCCGGGCCCTTTTCGCTGTTCCGAGTGGTCGGTGGGTGGTCGGTGTGTGGGACGGGGTGCGGTTCGCGTTCGGGACCTTGTCGGTGGTGCCGGTGCGGGTCCGGCGCTGGGACCGGGAGGCCGGGGGGCGGGCCATGGTGCTCGCGCCGGTGGTCGGGGTGGCGCTGGGGGCGGTCGCGGCGGGCGCCGGGGCGGTGGTCGCCTGGCGGGCGGGCGGGCCGCTCGGGGCGGTGGCGGCGGTCGGGGTGCTCGCGGTGCTCACCCGCGGCCTGCACCTGGACGGGCTGGCGGACGTCGCGGACGGCCTGGGCAGCGGGAAGCCGGCCGAGGACGCCCTGCGGATCATGAAGCAGTCGGACATCGGCCCGTTCGGGGTGCTCACCCTCGTCCTCGTGCTGCTGGCGCAGGTGACCGCGCTGGCCGGGCAGTTCGCCGTCTCCCCGCTGCGCGGCGCGCTCGCGGTGCTCGCGGCGGCGGTGGCCGCGCGGTGCGCGCTCGCCTGGGGGTGCCTGCGGTCGGTGCCGGCGGCCCGGCCCGGCGGGCTGGGCGCGATGGTGGCGAGCACCGTGACGCCGGGTGCGGCCGTCGCCTCGACGGTCGGCGCGGCCGCCCTGCTCGCCCTCGCCGGCATGACTGACAATTCATCACCTGTTCTTCTGCCCTTGGCCGTTGTGCTGGGCATCGGCGGCTCCTGGCTGCTGCTGCGGCGCTCGGTGCGGCGGTTCGGCGGGATCACCGGGGACGTGCTCGGCGCGATGGCGGAGACCGCCACGACCGGCACGCTGCTGGCACTCGCGCTGCTGCGCTGAGGAGGGCGCCAAAGGCCGTGCGCCGAAAGGCGGTACACCGGGCGGCGCGTGATCCCACCATGCGGACTACCATGCGGGGAGCACCGCAGCCCTGCACCGTCGCAGGTCCTGCCCGTCCGGCGCGCGTTGGGGCGCCGGGGCCTCTGGTGTGCGCGACCGCCACGGCGGTGGGCGCGCGCAGCCAGGGGCCCCGGGCCCGGCGGACGCCGGCCGGTCGGCCTGGCCGGCGGTCCGGGCTGCGCCGGTGCGGCACTCGCGCCGCGACCGGTCGTGGACCGCGAAAGAACAGGACGTTTTACGTGACTGCATTGTCTGTGAGCACCTCCTCCGCCGCCTCGCTGCGTGCGGACGCCCTGGTGATCGGTGTGGCGAAGGGCCCCAAGGGCATCGTGCTGGCCCCCGGCGCCGAGGCCGTGGCCGAGGCGTTCGAGGGCAAGCTGGCCGAGGTTCTCAGCACGCTGGGCGCCTCCGGCGCCGAGGGCGAGACCGTCAAGGTCCCCTCCCCGGCCGGTCTGAAGGCCGCGCTCGTGCTCGCGGTCGGTCTCGGTGACGCCGCCGAGGGCGGGTACGGCCTGGAGGCCCTGCGCCGCGCCGCCGGTGTCGCCGCCCGCACCCTGGCCGGCGCCAAGAAGGCCGCGCTGGCCCTGCCGGCCGAGTCGGCCGACGAGATCGAGGCCGTCGCGCTGGGCGCCCTGCTCGGTTCCTACGCGTTCGGCAGCTACAAGAACAACGGCAACGGCAGCAAGGGGCCGGTCGGCGAGCTGGTGCTGCTGTCGACCCGCAAGGGCAGCAAGGAGGCCAAGGGCGCCGTCGAGCGCGCCCTGGTCGTCGGCGAGGAGATGAACCGCGCCCGCGACCTGGTCAACACCGCCCCGAACGACCTGAACCCGAAGTCCTTCGCCGCGATCGCCCAGGCGGCCGGCAAGGAGCACGGCCTCAAGGTCGAGGTGCTGGACGAGAAGGCGCTGCTCAAGGGCGGCTTCGGCGGTCTGCTCGGCGTCGGCAACGGCTCGGTCAACCCGCCGCGGCTGGTGAAGGTGGCCTACACCCACCCGAAGGCCAAGGCCAGCCTGGCGTTCGTCGGCAAGGGCATCACCTACGACTCGGGCGGCATCTCGCTGAAGCCGGCCGGCCACAACGAGACCATGAAGTGCGACATGGCCGGCGCCGCCGCGGTGTTCGCCGCCGTCGTCTCCGCCAAGCGCCTGGGCCTGCAGGTCAACGTCACCGCCTGGCTGGCGCTGGCCGAGAACATGCCGTCCGGCTCGGCCACCCGCCCGGGCGACGTGCTGCGCATGTACGGCGGCAAGACCGTCGAGGTGCTGAACACCGACGCCGAGGGCCGCCTGGTGCTGGCCGACGCCATCGTGCGGGCGGGCGAGGAGAACCCGGACGTCATCGTCGACGTCGCCACCCTGACCGGCGCCATGATGATGGCGCTGGGCAACCGCACCTTCGGTGTGATGGCCAACGCCGACGAGCTGCGCGAGACCCTGCACACGGCCGCCGGCGAGGTGGGCGAGCAGTCCTGGCCGATGCCGCTGCCGGCCGAGCTGCGCAAGGGCATGACCGACTCGACCGTCGCCGACCTGGCCAACATGGGCGAGCGGATGGGCGGCGGCCTGGTGGCCGGCCTGTTCCTGAAGGAGTTCGTGGCCGAGGGCATCGACTGGGCGCACCTGGACATCGCCGGCCCGGCGTTCCACGAGGGCGCGCCGTTCGGCTACACCCCCAAGGGCGGCACCGCCTCCGCGGTGCGCACCCTGGTCCGCTTCGCCGAGCAGAAGGCGGCGGGCGGCAAGGCCTGACGGCCGGGCACGACCGAGGGACGGGGTCCGGCGCGCACGCGCCGGGCCCCGTCCGGCTTACCGGGCCGGTTACCTGCCGGTAGGGAACCGCGGCGCCCACCGCACCCCTGTTCGCTGCGGGCGAAACTTTGTTCCGCAGTGCGGAACCGGGGGCTCCGCAGGCTTCGCGAGCCCCCGCCCCGCCCCCGGCCACCCCTGCCCTGAGCTGCGACGATGCCCCTGTGTCCGGGGGGTTCCCACCCCTGCGACCGCCCCTCGGGACACCCCTGGAGCGGACCCGGACATCAGCCACCGCGAACAAGTGCGAAGATGTATTTCCGGCACGACTGGGCGCCCCACAAAGGCTTCCGACCCACCGGACCGCGACCGGCCCGGCGATCCACACCCCATTGCATGGAGGACGTGACGTGGCGAACGACGCCAGCACCGTTTTCGACGTAGTCATTCTCGGAGGCGGAAGCGGCGGTTACGCCGCGGCGCTCCGCGGCGCCCAGCTGGGCCTGAGCGTCGCCCTGGTCGAGAAGGGTGAGCTGGGCGGTACTTGCCTGCACCGCGGCTGCATCCCGACCAAGGCGCTGCTGCACGCGGCCGAGATCGCCGACGAGACGAAGGAGGCCGCCGAGTTCGGCGTGCTGGCCACCTTCCAGGGCATCGACATCAACGGCGTCCACAAGTACAAGGACGACGTCATCGCCGGCCTGTACAAGGGTCTGCAGGGCCTGGTGGCGTCCCGCAAGGTCACCTTCATCCAGGGCGAGGGCAAGCTCTCCTCGCAGACCTCGGTGGACGTCAACGGCCAGCGCATCGAGGGCCGCCACATCATCCTGGCCACCGGTTCCGTCCCGCGCTCGATCCCGGGCCTGGACATCGACGGCAACCGCGTCATCTCCTCGGACCACGCCCTCAAGCTCGACCGCATCCCGAAGTCGGCCGTCATCCTCGGCGGCGGCGTGATCGGCGTCGAGTTCGCCTCCGTCTGGAAGTCGTTCGGCGTCGACGTCACCATCGTCGAGGCCCTGCCGCACCTGGTCCCGCTGGAGGACGAGAACTCCTCCAAGCTGCTGGAGCGCGCCTTCCGCAAGCGCGGCATCAAGTTCGAGCTGAAGGCCCGCTTCACCGGCGTCGAGTACACCGAGACCGGTGTGCGCGTCTCCACCGAGAACGGCAAGCAGATCGAGGCCGACCTGCTGCTCGTCGCCATCGGCCGCGGCCCGGTCTCGGCCGGCCTCGGCTACGAGGAGAACGGCGTCGCGATGGACCGCGGCTACGTCCTCGTCGACGAGTACATGCGCACCAACGTGCCGACCATCTCGGCCGTCGGCGACCTCGCCCCGACCCTGCAGCTGGCGCACGTCGGCTTCGCCGAGGGCATCCTGGTCGCCGAGCGCCTGGCCGGCCTCAAGCCGGTGCCGATCGACTACGACGGCGTCCCGCGCGTGACCTACTCCAACCCCGAGGTGGCCTCCGTCGGCATCTCCGAGGCCAAGGCCGTCGAGCTGTACGGCAAGGAGAAGGTCGTCACCCTCAAGTACAACCTGGCCGGCAACGGCAAGAGCAAGATCCTGAAGACCGCCGGCGAGATCAAGCTCGTCCAGGTCAAGGACGGCGCCGTGGTCGGTGTCCACATGGTCGGCGCCCGCATGGGCGAGCAGGTCGGCGAGGCCCAGCTGATCTACAACTGGGAGGCCCTGCCGGCCGAGGTCGCGCAGCTCATCCACGCCCACCCGACCCAGTCCGAGGCCCTCGGCGAGGCGCACCTGGCGCTGGCCGGCAAGCCGCTGCACGCGCACGACTGATCGCGCCCCCACACCCCCCATTCCTGTTCGCAAGACTTGATAGGAGTCGCTGAAACCATGGCGGTCTCAGTAACACTGCCCGCGCTGGGCGAGAGCGTTTCCGAGGGCACCGTCACCCGTTGGCTGAAGGCCGAGGGTGAGCGCGTGGAGGTCGACGAGCCGCTGCTCGAGGTCTCCACCGACAAGGTCGACACCGAGATCCCGGCCCCGGCCTCCGGCATTCTGGCCTCGATCAAGGTCGGCGAGGACGAGACCGTCGAGGTCGGCGCCGAGCTGGCGATCATCGACGACGGCTCGGGCGCCCCGGTCGCCGCGCCGGCCCCGGCCGCCGAGGCCGCTCCGGCCGCCCCGGCCCCGGTCGCGGAGGCTCCGGCCGCCGCCCCGGCTCCGGTCGCCGAGGCCCCGGCCGCCCCCGCCGCCGCTCCGGCCGCCCCGGCCGGCGACGCCACCCCGGTGCTGCTGCCCGCGCTGGGCGAGTCTGTCACCGAGGGCACCGTCACCCGCTGGCTGAAGGCCGAGGGTGACACCGTCGAGGTCGACGAGCCGCTGCTCGAGGTCTCCACCGACAAGGTCGACACCGAGATCCCGTCGCCGGTCGCCGGCACGCTGGTGAAGATCCTGGTCGGCGAGGACGAGACCGCCGAGGTCGGCGCCCAGCTCGCGCTGATCGGTGCCGCGGGTGCCGTCGCCGCCGCTCCGGCGGCCGCTCCGGCGGCCCCGGTTGCCGCTCCGGCCCCGGCCGCGGAGGCTCCGGCCGCCGCCCCGGCTCCGGTCGCCGCCCCGGCCGCTCCGGTCGCCGCTCCGGCTCCGGCTCCGGTCGCCGCCCCGGCCCCGGTGGCCGCTCCGGCCCCGGTCGCCCCGGCTGCTCCGGCCGCCCCGGTGGCCGACGCCGGTGACGCCTACGTCACCCCGCTGGTGCGCAAGCTCGCCGCCGAGCACAACGTCGAGCTGTCCTCCGTCGCCGGCACCGGCGTCGGCGGCCGCATCCGCAAGCAGGACGTCCTGGCCGCCGCCGAGGCCGCCAAGGCCGCGGCCCAGGCTCCGGCCCCGGTCGCCGCTGCCGCCGCCCCGGCCGCCGCGCCGAAGGCCGCCGCCGCGCCGTCCGCCCTGCGCGGCCAGACGGTCAAGATGACCCGCATGCGCAAGGTCATCGGCGACAACATGATGAAGGCCCTGCACGAGCAGGCGCAGCTCACCAGCGTGGTCGAGGTGGACATCACCAAGATCATGTCGCTGCGCGCCAAGGCCAAGGACGGCTTCCTCGCCCGCGAGGGCGTCAAGCTCTCCCCGATGCCGTTCTTCGTCAAGGCCGCCGCCCAGGCGCTGAAGGCCCACGCGGTCGTCAACGCCCGGATCAACGACGCCGAGGGCACCATCACCTACTTCGACACCGAGAACATCGGTATCGCGGTGGACTCGGAGAAGGGTCTGATGACCCCGGTCATCAAGGGTGCGGGCGACCTCAACATCGCCGGCATCTCCAAGAAGACCGCCGAGCTGGCCGGCAAGGTGCGCGACAGCAAGATCACCCCGGACGAGCTGTCCGGCGCGACCTTCACCATCAGCAACACCGGTTCGCGCGGTGCGCTGTTCGACACCGTCATCGTGCCGCCGAACCAGGCCGCGATCCTGGGCATCGGCGCCACCGTCAAGCGCCCGGTGGTCATCGAGGCCGACGGCGGCACCGCCATCGGCATCCGCGACATGACCTACCTGTCGCTCTCCTACGACCACCGCCTGGTGGACGGCGCCGACGCCGCCCGCTACCTGGTGGCGGTCAAGGAGATCCTGGAGGCCGGCGAGTTCGAGGTCGAGCTCGGCCTGTAAGGCTCCCGGGAGTCCGCTCCGCAGCACCGGAACCCCGCACCGTCCCCGGACGGCGCGGGGTTCCGCGCGTCCGGGCCCGGTCGCGGCGGCCTCGGCGGGGGCTTCGCGCCGTTCCGGGTTTTTCGCGCGGTTCCGGGTGATTCACCCGTTCTTCGCATGCGCGCGTGCGGCCGAACAGGGATGCTGGAGCGGTGATGGACGAGACCGACTTCTGGCTGATCATCGACGAGACCCGGGAGGCCGCCGAGGGCGATCCCGACGAGCAGGCCGACCGCCTGGTGGAGCGGCTCGGTGAGCTGGCCCCGGACGATGTGATCGACTTCGCCCGGCTCTTCGAGGCCCGCTTCCAGCGCGCCTACCGCTATGACCTGTGGGGCGCGGCCTACCTGCTGCTGGGCGGCGCCTCCGAGGACTCCTTCGACTACTTCCGGTGCTGGCTGATCGGCCAGGGCCGGGAGGTCTTCGAGGGCGGCCTGCACGAGCCGGACGATCTGGCCGACCTGCTGCCGGAGTTCGACGAGGAGGAGGACGGCGAGGCCGAGGACCTCGGCTACGCCGCCGACGAGGCGTACGAGCAGCTGACCGGGCTGCCGCTGCCCGAGGTGGGCGGGCGGCAGCCCGCGCGGCCGTCCGGGGCCGGCTTCGACTTCGACGACCCGGACGTCATGGCGAAACGGTTCCCCAAGCTCTGGGAGCGCTACGGGGACTGACGCGTCAAGCCACCGGGACCGACCCGGACGGCCCGGCACCGGACGCGGCCGGGGGCTCAGGTGTTCGAGCCGCCCGCCGCGCTGGTGTCCTGCTTGATGCCCTTGAGGATCTGGTCCAGCACCGACGGGTCGGGCGCGCCGGCCGCGTCGTCCACCCCGCCCTCGAAGGCCACGTAGCCGCCGCCCTTGGCCGGGACGGCCACCATCAGGATGTAGCCCTTGCTGCCGTCCGAGGTCACGATGTGCCAGCGCACCGCGTAGCCCGAGATGCCCGCGACCGTGGTGTTGGAGGAGCCCGCGTCGGTGTGCGAGGTGATGTTGGTGAAGATCGCCGCCGCGTAGGCCGGCATCGCCGCCTCGGCCGCCGCCCGGGCGGTGCTGCCGGAGATGGTGTCCTTCTCGACGGAGAACTGGCCGCGGATGCAGTTGCCGCCGCCGGGGCAGGTGTACTGGCCGGTGCCCAGGAAGACGGTCGAGTGCGAGCCGCTGGTGTTCGCCTCCCAGCCCTCGAAGACCGGCACGGTGATGGAGTGCTGCGGGTCCGCCACGGTGTCCTTGAGCACCGGGGTCGGGCGCGGCGGCGTGGTGGGCGGCGGCGAGACCGGCCTGGTGGTGGTCGGGGCCGGGGCGGTCGGGCTCGGGGTGTCGGTGACGGTGACCGTGGTCACCGGCGGGGTCGGATTGGCGGACGGGCCGTCGCCGCCGCTGTTGAGCGCGACGGCGGCGACCACACCTACCACGGCCAGCACCGCGACCCCGATGCCGACGGCCGTGCCGGTCTTCATCCGGTTCGGCCGGGAGGGCGGCGGGTAGGCGGCCGGCGGATAGCCGTAGGCCGGCGGGTTCTGCGCCGGGTAGCCGTAGCCGGGCTGCCCCGGCTGCGGGGCGCCGTAGCCGTAGGCGGGCGGCGGGGGCGCGGCGGACTGCGCGGGGTTCTGCCAGGAGACCTGCGTCGGGGCGTCGGCAATCTGGCCGCCGCCCGCCTGGACGGGGCGCACGTCACTGGTCCAGGCCGTACCGTCCCACCAGCGCTCATGACCGGCCGTGCCGTCCGCACCCGGAACCGGGTACCACCCGGGAGGCGTCGAGTTGCTCACGGCAAGACCGTACCCGTCCGGGCGATGCTCCAGACAGGCCGGGTTTGTCACGACTCTGCACCACCCGTGGTCCGGTCCTGACGATACGTCAGGATGCGGCCCGGGTGGCGCGTTCCGCCCCTCCTCCGCTTCAGCCGGTGAGGGAGCGGGCCATCCAGATGTCGTCGACGTACGCGCCCTCGATCAGGAACTCCTCGGCCAGCGAGCCCTCGACCACGAAGCCGCAGCGCGCGTAGAGGGCGCGGGCCGGGGCGTTGTGGCCGAGCACCCGCAGGGTGATCCGGCGGGCGCCCTGGGCGCGGGCCACCCGGCAGGCCTCCTCGACCAGCGCGACGCCGATGCCCCGGCCGCGCGCGGAGGTGTCGACGGCGAGGCCCTGGATCTGACGGACGTGCTGGTTGCTGGGCAGCGGGGTCGGCGGGACGACCCGGACGTAGCCGACGATCCGGCCGTCGAGCAGGGCGAGGTGGAACTGGTCCGGGAGGTGGCGCTCGTCGAACACCCCGGCGTCCTCGGCGGGCAGCGGGCCGACCTCGGCCAGCGGGGTCCAGGTGGCGCGGTTGAGGACGGCGAGTTCCTTCTCGTCCTCGGCCCGGGCGGGACGGATGATCAGATCGTCGGTTTCGTGCATGCGCGGCATGCTAACGAGGCCCGGCGCGGACGTACACGGAATTACCCGGAGGGGGACGGAGTGGGCGTTCCCGCCCGTACGGGGCCCGGCTGCGAGGATGGGCGCATGAGAATCGCGGTCACAGGATCCACGGGACTGATCGGCTCGGCGCTCGTCGACTCGCTGCTGGCGGACGGACACCAGGTGGTACGGCTGGTCCGGCACCGCTCGAAGACCGGGCCGCGGCCGGACGGCACCACCGCCATCGGCTGGAACCCGCTGCTCGGCCAGGTCGACCGGGCCGGGCTGGCCGGCGTCGACGCGGTGGTGCACCTCGCGGGCGCCGGCGTCGGCGACCGACGCTGGAGCGAGTCCTACAAGCGGGAGATCCGGGAGAGCCGGGTGCTCGGCACCGAGACCCTGGCCGCCGCGCTGGCCGGGCTGGACGAGCCGCCGAAGGTCCTGGTCAGCGCCTCGGCCGTCGGCTACTACGGCCAGACCGGGGACCGGGTGATCGACGAGTCCTCGCCGGCCGGGGACGACTTCCTGGCCGAGGTCTGCGTGGAGTGGGAGGCCGCCGCCGGGCCGGCCGAGCGGGCCGGGATCCGGGTGGTCCACCCGCGCACCGGGCTGGTGCTCTCCGCGGCCGGCGGCGCCGGCGGCCGGCTCTTCCCGCTGTTCCGGCTGGGCCTCGGCGGACGGCTCGGCGACGGCCGGCAGTACTGGAGCTTCATCTCGCTCGCCGACGAGGTCGCCGCGCTGCGCTTCCTGATCGACCGGGAGGACGTCAGCGGGCCGGTCAACCTGACCGCGCCGGAGCCGGTGACCAACGCCGAGCTGACGGCGGCGATGGGGCGGGCGCTGCGCCGGCCGACGCCGTTCCCGGTGCCGAGGGCCGTGCTGGACACGGTGCTGGGCGAGTTGGCGGTCGAGGTGGTCGGCAGCCACCGGGTGGTGCCGCGCCGGCTGCTGGACGCGGGCTTCCGGTTCGCGCACCCGGACGTCGAGGCGGCGGTGCGGGCGGCGCTCTGAGCACCGGCCGGCCGGGCCGGCACGGGCCTTCCGGGGCCGGGCGCGCGGTCGCGCCCGGCCCCGTCGCGTAGGCCGGGTACGACGTTCACGCTGGCCAGGGGCATATGCCGGGCGGAGCGCGGGCGGAGGTCGGGCGACGGCCGGGAGGGGCTCCGGGAGGGGGCGCACGGGAGCACGTGGTGGGCGCGCTGCGCGCCCCCGGTGACCGTGTGCGCCCGCCGGACGGGATCGCGGCCGGATCGGCGCACAGTCCGTGACGGCGCCCCCACTGGATGCGGTCACTCCTCTTCCCGGCCTTGGATCGGGCCCGATGCGCTTGTCTGACCGTCGCACTGACTGGGCATCACACCGGTCGGACCGTGTCCCAGCACCCCGCTGCCTGCGCCGGCCCGAAACATCCGGGACCAGGGAGGGAGCCACCCGTGCCCACGTACGACTTCATCCGCCGCACCCGCCGACAGTCCGACCCGGACGTCATCGTGGTGGGGGCCGGCCTCGCGGGCCTCGCCGCCGCCCGCGTACTCACCGGCCACGGCTTCGCCGTCCACCTCCTGGAGGCCGCGGACCTGATCGGAGGCCGCGCCGCCGCCCACGAACTGGACGGCTTCCGCCTCGACCACGGCAGCCACCTGCTCAACACCGCCTTCCCCGAGCCGCGCCGCGTGCTCGACCTCGACCGCCTCGACCTGCGCCCGCTCGCCCCGGGCGTCCTGGTGCACAACGGCGGGCGCCGGTACCGGGTCGGGGACCCGCAACTGACCACCGCCCGGCAGGCCGCCGCCCGGGCGCCGCTGGGCAACCCGCTGGACAAGGCGCGCCTCGGCGGCTGGCTCAACCGGCTCGCCGCCACCCCGCCGGCCCGGCTGCAGGCCCGGCCGGAGACCACCGCCGCCCGGGCCCTCGGCGAACGCGGGCTCGCCCCGCGCACCGTCGACGGCCTGCTGCGCCCGCTGCTCGGCGCCCTGCTCAGCGACCCCGCCCTGGGCACCAGCAGCCGGGTCGCCGACCTGGTGCTGCGCTGCTACGCGCGCGGCCGGCTCTGTCTGCCCGCCGGGGGGATCTCGGCCGTGCCGGCCCAACTGGCCGCCGCGCTGCCCCCCGGCACCGTCCGCACCGGGGTGCGGGTCACCGCGATCGCGGCCGACGGTGTGGAGACCGCCGAGCACGGGCGGATCGGCGCGCAGGCCGTGATCGTCGCGACCGACCCCCGCGCCGCCGCCGAACTGCTGCCCGGCCTGCGGCTGCCCGACTTCCACCCCGTCACCACCTTCTACCACGCGGCCGACCGGGCCCCGCTGGGCGAGGCCGCCCTGCTGCTGGACGGCGACCGGCCGGACGGGCGGCCCGCGCTCGTCTCGCACTCGCTGGTGCTCAGCGAGCTGCACCCCTCGTACGCCCCGCCCGGGCAGGCGCTGATCGCCACCACCGTGCTCGGCCGGCGCAGCTTCGACGCCGGCGGGCCGGCGGCGCTGGAGCCGGCCGTGCGCGGACGGCTGGCGGAGCTGTACGGCACCTCGACCGGCGGCTGGCAGTTCCTGAGCGTGCGGCACCTGCCGGACGCGGTGCCCGCCATGCCGCCGCCGCACAACACCCGGCGGCCGGTGCGGCTGCTGGCCGGACTGTACGTCTGCGGCGATCACCGGGACACCAGCAGCGTGCAGGGGGCGCTGGTCTCCGGGCGGCGCGCGGCCGGGGCCGTGGCGCGCGACCTCGGGCTGCCGGCCGCCGCCCGGGAGGCGGCGGCGGCCTGACGGCCCGCGACGAGGGGGCACGCGGTCCGGCGGCCGGACCGGCTGACGGGACGGTGGCGGACCGCGTGCCAATATGCCGATATGACCGCTGATCGGATGATTCCTGTTTCACCGCCGGCCGCCGCGTGAGCGCCGGACCCGCCGTCCAGCCGCTCGCGCTGATCCTGGTCCCCGCCGCCGCGGTGGCCGCGCCGCTGCTCGCCGACCGGCTGCTGCGGTGGATCGCCGTCCCCACCGTGGTGTTCGAGATCCTGCTCGGCGTCCTGATCGGCCCCGACGTCCTGGGCTGGGTGCAGGTCGACGTCCTGGTCGAGGCGTTCTCCCGGTTCGGCCTGGCCATGCTGATGTTCCTGGCCGGGTACGAGATCGACTTCGCCCGGCTGCGCGGCGGCCCGCTCCGCCGGGCCGTCGGCGCCTGGCTGATCACCGTCGTGGCCGCGCTCGGCCTCGGCGCGCTGGTCGACCCCGACCCGCTGAACGGCGCCTTCACGGGGCTGGCGCTCACCACCACCGCGCTCGGCACCATCCTGCCGGTGCTGCGCGACTCCGGGGAGCTGCCCACCCGGTTCGGCTCGCTGGTCATGGCCACCGGCGCGGTCGGCGAGTTCGGGCCGATCATCGCCGTCGCCGTCCTGCTCAGCGGCAACAGCCCGGCCCGCACCGCCGTCATCCTGGCCGCCTTCGCGGTGATCACGGCCCTGGCGATCGGCGTCGCCCGGCGCCCCCGGCCCGCCTGGATGACCGGGCTGATCCGGCGCACCCTGCGCACCTCCGGCCAGTTCGCGGTGCGCACCGTGATCCTGGTGCTCGCCACCATGGTGGCCGCCGCGCTCTGGCTGGAGCTGGACATGCTGCTCGGCGCCTTCACCGCCGGCGTCGTCTCCCGGCTGCTGCTCGCCGACATCCCGCGGCACACCGAGGAGGTCGTCGAGGCCAAGCTGGAGGGGATCGGCTTCGGCTTCCTCGTCCCGGTGTTCTTCGTGGTCAGCGGGATGAACTTCGACCTGGACGCGCTGCTCGGCGATCCCGGCACCCTGCTGCTGGTGCCGGTCTTCCTGCTCCTGCTGCCGGTCGTGCGCGGACTGCCCGTCGCGCTGCTCGCCCCCGCCGGGACGGGACGGCGCGACCGGGCCGCGCTCGGCCTGTACGGCGCGACCGCACTGCCGCTGGTCGTGGTGATCACCACGATCGAGGTGGACGCCGGCCACCTGCCGTCCTCGACCGCGGCCGCCCTGGTCGGCGCGGGCATGCTCTCGGTGCTGCTGTTCCCGCTGACCGCGCAGCGGCTGCGCGGGGACGTCCGGCCGCCGGCCGCCGTCGGGGGCGGCCGGCCGCGGGTGAACGCCGAGAGCTGGTAGGCCTCGGGCCGGTGGGACCGGGTCAGGGACGGTGAGCGCCGGTCAGATCACCCCCGCCTGGCGGGCCGTCTCCTCGAACGCGCGCGCCACCGGGCTGCCCCGGTACGGGGTGAGCCGGCGGTGGAAGTCGCGCACGTACTCCAGCGACCGGGCCGAGCGCATCTCCCCCGCCGCCCGCAGGGCGTCGGTCGCCATGCCGCAGGCCTCGTCGAGGTCCCCCATGCCGAGCCGGGCGGTGGCCAGCACCAGCCGGCAGAAGATCCGGCTGCGGGCGTACGCGGGCGAGCGCAGCCGCAGCGACTTCTCGGCGTGCTGGGCGGCGGTCCGCCACTGCTGGAGGTCCCGGTAGCAGTGCGCGAACTCGTCGGAGAGCTGCGCCTCGTCGAAGAACCGGGCCCAGGACGGCAGGTCGTCCCCGGTCCGGGCGGCCGCCAGCGCCCGCTCGGCCCGGACCAGCGCGGTGGTGCAGGAGCGGACGTCGCCGAGCAGGCCGTGGCCGCGCGCCTCGGCGGCGTGCAGCAGCGCCTGCACGGTCGGCGGCACCGCGGTGCCCACGCCCTGCTGGGCGACCCTGGCCAGCTGGACGGCCTCCCGGCCGTGGCCGAGGTGCACGGCCTGCTGGCTCATCGTCACCAGGACGTACCCGCCGAGCGCGCGGTCGCCAGCGGCCTGGGAGAGCCGCAGCGCCTGGACGAAGTAGCGCTGGGCCAGGCCGTGCGCGGCGATGTCGAAGGACGTCCAGCCGGCCAGCCGGGTGAGGTCGGCGACGGCCCCGAACAGGGCGCGGCCGATCTGCTCGCCGTAGCGGCCGCGCAGCATCGGCTCGGCCTCGCTCTCCAGGTAGCGGACCAGCGCCTGGCGGGCGTGGCCGCCGCCGTAGGCGTGGTCCAGCGCGCGGAACAGGTCGCCGACGGCGCGGATGGCGGCGATGTCGCCGCGGCCGACGCGCAGCGCCGGGCGCTGGTCGCGGCCGGGGTCGTGGTACGGCGGCTCGACGGCGATCGGCGGGCGGCGGCTCTGGGTGGGCACCCGGGCGCCGAGCGCGGCGGCCCCGGCGGCCGTCGGGCCGGCGGGACCGGTCCGGGAGACCGGGGCGGCGGTCGGGGCCGGTCCGCGCGGACCGGGGCCGGCGGGCGGCGCACCGGTGCCGGGGTCGGGCCGGGCCAGCGTGGAGCCGTCCCTGGCGACCCGCTCGTCGGTGCGGCCGATCAGCCAGTCGCGGCTGGGCACCACCAGGCCGGCCGGGGTGAAGGCGATCCGGCGCAGCTCGGACTGCGGCCCGATGTCCTTGCGCCACATGCTCGCCACGATGTCCACCGCTTCCTGCGGCGTCTCGGCGAACTCCAGGCCGGCGTAGACCGGGGCGCAGGCGTCCAGACCGAGGTCCTGGGCGGTGAGGCGGCGGCCGAGTCTGCGGGTGAACACCTCGGCGATCAGCGCGGGGGTGGCGCCGCGGGGCTGCTGGCCGCGGAGCCAGCGGGTGACGGAGGTCTTGTCGTAGCGCAGGTCGAGGCCGTGCTCCAGGCCGAGCTGGTCGACCCGGCGGGCCAGGCCGGCGTGCGAGAAGCCGGCCTCCTCGATCAGCGCGGCGAGCTGGAGGTTCTGGGTGGTACCGGCCGGCTGGTGGCGCTCGGGGGCGTGCCGCTCGGGCGACGGGTGCCGCTCCGGGGCGTGCCGCTCCGGAGCGTGGTGTTCGGCGGCGTGGTGCTCCGCGGCGTGGTGCTCCGCGGCGTGGTGCTCCGCGGCGTGGTGTTCGGGCACGAGCCGGTCGGCGGGTGTGGCCTGTTCGGGCAGCCGCACGTCCTCGGCGGCGGTCGGGGCTTCGGGGGCGTCCGGAAGGGCCCGGCCGACCGGACCTCGGTGCTGGTCGAGCGGGTCGAGCGGTCCGTACGCCGGGCTGTCGGTTGCAGGCCTTTGGGGCATAGTCAGTCAACACCTCTCGGACGCCGCACCGGCTCCACCAGCGGTTCGGCTGCCTGTGGCGACGCCCCCTGTCGGGAATCGGCGTGAATGTAGCGAGCATTCGGGCGCTATGGGTGGATCTGACCGAGCAATCCTCCGAACGGGTGAAGCATCCGCGCCCATTGTGGGGAAGACACCTCAGGGTGGGTTTGGCTTCACGGGCGTCCGCCGGTCCGCGGCCGCACCGGCGGTGTGATAGCGGGGAACACCACAGTTCGGCGGGGTGCTGTAGGGGTCCGCCACATAGGAGCGCGGGCCCGGGATTCCTACCGTTCTCGGCCATGGACACCACTTCAGCCCGCCCGCTCGACGGCCGCACCGCGCTGGTCACCGGGGCCGCCTCGGGCATCGGCCGGGCCTGTGCCGAGGCCTTCGCCGCGGCCGGCGCCCGGGTCTACGTCGTCGACCTGGCCGCCGAGCCGGCCCGCCGGCTCGCCGAGCGGATCGGCGGCGTCGCGCACATCGCCGACCTCGCCGACCCGGAGGCGGTGGAGGCGCTGCCGGCCGACGCCGACATCGTGGTCAACAACGCCGGACTCCAGCACGTCGCCCCGGTCCACGAGTTCCCGCCCGACCGCTTCGCGATGATGCAGCGGGTGATGGTCGAGGCGCCGTTCCGGATCCTGCGCCGCACCCTGCCCCACATGTACGCGCGCGGGTGGGGGCGGGTCGTCAACGTCTCCTCCGTCCACGGGCTGCGGGCGAGCCCCTTCAAGTCCGCCTATGTGACCGCCAAACACGCCCTGGAGGGCCTCAGCAAGACCGTCGCCCTGGAGGGCGCCCCGCACGGCGTCACCAGCAACTGCATCAACCCCGGCTACGTCCGCACCCCGCTGGTGGAGCACCAGATCGCCGACCAGGCCCGCGTCCACGGCGTCCCCGAGGAGGAGGTGGTCGCAAGCGTCCTGCTGGAACGCACCGCCGTCAAGCGCCTCATCGAACCCGCCGAGGTCGCCGGGCTCGCCCTCTACCTCTGCCTGCCCCACGCCTCCTCGATCACCGGCGCCTCGCTGCCGCTCGACGGCGCGTGGACGGCCCGCTGAGGACGTGGGCCCTGCCCCTATGACAGGGCGCCGGGATATAGGGGCCGGTCACATAGTGCCGGCCTCCCGCGCTCCCTACCTTGTGCCCACACCGTCCCCCCGACCCTGGAAGTGGTGAGCCATGACGGCCGCTGTCCCGGATCCCTCGGATCGCGCAAGCAGGAGTTCGCTGCCCAGAGTCGTGGCGGCGAGTCTGATAGGTACCACGATCGAGTGGTATGACTACTTTTTGTACGGTACGGCCGCGGCGCTGGTGTTCGGGAAGCTGTTCTTCCCGCACAGCGATCCGCTGACCGGGACGCTGCTGTCCTTCCTCACCTATGCGATCGGCTTCGCGGCGCGCCCGCTCGGCGCCCTGGTGTTCGGTCACTTCGGCGACCGGGTGGGGCGCAAGCGGCTGCTGGTGGTGAGCCTGCTGCTGATGGGCGGGTCGACCACGCTGATCGGCTGCCTGCCGACGTACGACTCCATCGGGGTGGCGGCGCCGGTGCTGCTGACCGTGCTGCGGCTGGTGCAGGGCTTCGCGCTCGGCGGCGAGTGGGGCGGCGCGGTGCTGCTGGTGTCGGAGCACGGGGACGCGCGGCGGCGCGGGTTCTGGGCGTCCTGGCCGCAGGGCGGGGCGCCGGCCGGCAATCTGCTGGCGGCCGGGGTGCTGTCGCTGATGACGGGACTGCAGTCGGAGGCCGCGTTCCTGGCCTGGGGGTGGCGGGTGCCGTTCCTGCTGTCCGCGGTGCTGGTCGGGGTCGGGATGTGGATCCGGCTGGCGGTGGACGAGTCGCCGCTGTTCAAGGAGGCGCTGGCCCGGGCGGAGCGGCGCGGGAAGGCCGAGCAGCCGCCGCTGGTGGGGGTGCTGCGGCACCACTGGCGGGAGGTGCTGGTCGCGATGGGCGCGCGGATGGCGGAGAACATCTCGTACTACGTGATGACGACCTTCGTCCTGGCCTACGCCGTCTCGCACGTGCACTTCCCCAAGCAGACCGCGCTGAACGCGGTGCTGATCGCCTCGGCCGTCCAGTTCGCGCTGATCCCGCTGTTCGGGGCGCTCTCCGACAAGGTCGGACGCAAGCCGGTCTACCTGGTGGGCGCGGTCGGCGTCGGGGTGTGGGCGTTCGTCTTCTTCGGGCTGGTGGACACCAGGTCCTTCGGGTCGCTGGTGCTCGCGGTGACCGTCGGCCTGGTCTTCCACAGCGCGATGTACGCGCCCCAGGCCGCCTTCTTCTCCGAGCTGTTCGCCACCCGGATGCGCTACTCCGGCGCCTCGATCGGCGCCCAGTTCGCCTCGGTGGCGGCCGGTGCCCCCGCCCCGCTGATCGCCACCGCGCTGCTGAAGGACTACGGCAGCTCGACCCCGATCTCGGTGTACGTCGCGATCGCGGCCGCCGTCACGGTGCTGGCGGTGCTGTGCGGGCGGGAGACCCGCGGCCACGACCTGGCGGAGGTGGAGGCCGCGCCGGGGCAGGACGAGGCGGCGGCACCGGCGGCCGGGAAGGCGGCCACGGCCTGACGGGGCGTCCGGCGGCCGGCACGCACCACCGCGTGCGCGCCGGCCGTCGACGACCGGCGGGGCCGAGCAGCTACGATCTCGCTTCCCTCCCCGGGGCACGTACACCCACTGTCGATGGGCGGCCGCACCATGAACCACCTCCACTCCAGCTCGGCGCCCGCACTGCGCCGCCTGCTGGACCTGCTCGCCTCCGGCGCCGCCACCGAGGACTTCGCCGACGTGCTCGCCGACGCCCGCCGGCAGGGCGCACCGGCCGCGGTGCTGAGCGAGATCGACGACGCCACCTGGCAGGCGCTGCGGGTCCACCGCACGATGCGCCAGCACCGGCGCCGGGAGGCCGAGCTGACGGCGCTGTTCGACACCGCCGGCGACCTCGCCGCCTCCCGCGACCTGGACGCCGTGCTGCAGGCGATCGTCCGCCGGGCCCGGATGCTGCTCGGCACCGACACCGCCTATCTGACCCTCCCGGACGAGGCCGCCGGCGACACCTACATGCGGGTCACCGACGGCTCGGTCTCGGTGCTCTTCCAGACCCTGCGGCTCAGCCTCGGCGACGGCCTCGGCGGCCTGGTCGCGCAGACCGCCCGCCCGTACGCCACCCCCGACTACCGCGCCGACGAGCGCTTCCACCACACCGGCAGCATCGACGCGGGCGTGCTCGACGAGGGCCTGGTGGCGATCATCGGCGTCCCGCTGCTGCTCGGCGGCCGGGTGATCGGCGTGCTGTTCGCCGCCGACCGCTCGCCGCGCGCCTTCTCCCCCGACGAGGTCGCGCTGCTCTGCACGCTGGCCGCGCACGCCGCGATCGCGCTGGACACCGCCAAGTCGCTGGCCGACACCCGGGCCGCGCTCACCGAGCTGAACAGCGCCAACGAGCTGATCCGCGCCCACGCCGCCGCCGTCCAGCGCGCCGAGCGTGGCCACGACCGGCTCACCGACCTGGTGCTGCGCGGGGCCGAGGTGCCGGACGTCGCCGCCGCGGTGGCCGCCCTGCTCGGCGGCGAGATAGCCGTCCTGGACGCCGAGGGCGAGCCGCTGGCCGGACGGGCCGCCGCGCCGGGCACCGGACTGGCCGAGGCCGCGGCCGCGTCCCGGGCCGAGGGGCGCTCGGTGCGCCACGGCGAGGCCTGGGTCTGCGCGGTGCTGGCCGGACAGGAGCAGCTCGGCACGCTGGTGCTGCGCGGCCGCCCCGACCTCGACGACGCCGACCGCCGGCTGTTCGAACGGGCCAGTGTGGTGACCGCGCTGCTCCTGCTGCTGCGGCGCTCGGTCGCCGAGACCGAGAACCGGGTGCGCGGCGAGCTGCTGGCCGACCTGCTCACCGCCCCGGACCGGGACCCGGCCGGGCTGACCGCGCGCGGCCGCCGGCTCGGCGTGGACCTCGGCCGCCCGCACCTGGTGCTGGTCGCGGAACCGGGCGACGCCCGGGACACCGGTGCCCGCTCCCGGCTGGCGGGCGCGGCCGGGCGGTACCTGTTCGGCTCGCGCGGCATCAGCGCGGAGCACGGCGAGGCGGTGGTGCTGCTGGTCCCGGACGCGGACGGCGGGGCCGGCGAGGGGGACGCCGCGCAGCGGGCCGCCGGACAGGCCGCCGAGCGGCTCGCCCGGCTGGCCGGGTTCCCGGTCACGGTGGGCGCCGGCCGTCCCGCCGCCGGACCGGTCGCGCTGGCCGCCGCGTACACCGAGGGGCTGCGCTGCGTACGGGCGCTGCGGGTGCTCGGCCGCTCCGGCGAGGGCGCCTCGGCGCGGGCGCTCGGTTTCCTGGGCGTGCTGCTCGGCGACGGCCACGACGTGGCGGGCTTCGTCGGCGCGACGCTGGGCCCGCTGCTGGAGTACGACGCCCGGCGCGGCACCGAGCTGGTCCGCACGCTGCGCGCGTACTTCGACTGCGGCGGCAGCCTCACCCGGGCCAAGGACGAGCTGCACGTCCATGTGAACACCGTGGTGCAGCGGCTGGACCGGGTCGAGGTGCTGCTGGGCCGGGACTGGAACGACCCGGAGCGCTCCCTGGAGCTTCAGCTGGCCCTGCGGCTCCAGCTGCTGTCCGGGCCGTGACCGGTCCGGGGGCCCGGCCGGTCCGGCGGCGGGCGGGCGTACAGTGGCGAGGTTGGTCTCGAACGCCTGGCAAGGAGCAGCGGTGAGCGAGAACGTGCGGTTCATACGCATGGGCACGGGCGAGGGCGCCGTCCCCTACCAGGAGGCCTGGGAGGAGCAGCAGCGGCTGCACGCCCTGCGGGTCGCGGACGAGATCCCGGACACGGTGCTGCTGCTGGAGCACCAGCCCGTCTACACCATGGGCAAGCGCACCAACCCGGCCGACCTGCCGCTGGACGGCACCCCCGTGGTCGAGGTCAACCGGGGCGGCGAGATCACCTGGCACGGCCCCGGCCAGCTGGTCGGCTACCCGATCGTCAAGCTGCCGGACCCGATCGACGTGATCGCGTACGTGCGGCGGCTGGAGGAGGCGCTGATCCGCGCCTGCGGCGCGTTCGGCGTCGAGACCACCCGGGTCGAGGGCCGCAGCGGCGTCTGGGTGCTGGGCCGGTCCATCCCGGACGCGGTGGTGGACCCCGCGCAGGTGGTGGACATCGGCAAGCTCACCCTGCGGATGGGCCTGCCGCTGGGCATCGACCCGCGGCTGGCCGGCCCCGAGTACGCGCCGTCCAACGCCGGGCAGCGCGGCGACGACCGCAAGCTGGCCGCGATCGGCGTGCGGGTCGCCCGCGGGGTGACCATGCACGGCTTCGCGCTGAACTGCGATCCGGACATGAGCTGGTTCGACAAGATCGTGCCCTGCGGCATCCGGGACGCCGGGGTCGCCTCGCTGGCCGGCGAGCTGGGCCGGGACTTCCCGGTCACCGAGGCGGTGCCGCTGGTCGAGAAGCACCTGGCCGAGGTGTTCGCCGAGCTGCCGGAGCCGGCGCCCGGCCGCTGAGGTCCTCCGTCCCGGAGAGACCCCCGGGAATCTACCCGCCGGTAGCCATGTTGCCCTGCGATTGCGGGGCCGCCGCCCCGGCGAAGGCCGTACAAGCACAGGCGTACCCTGGGGGTACCCCGTCTAGTTCTAGGAGTCGCACGTGTCCGCTGTCGCACCCGACGGCAGGAAGCTGCTCCGCCTGGAGGTCCGCAACAGCGAGACCCCCATCGAGCGGAAGCCCGAGTGGATCAAGACCCGCGCGAAGATGGGCCCGGAGTACAACGCCCTCCAGTCGCTGGTGAAGAAGGAGGGGCTGCACACGGTCTGCCAGGAGGCCGGCTGCCCCAACATCTTCGAGTGCTGGGAGGACCGCGAGGCGACCTTCCTCATCGGCGGTGACCAGTGCACCCGCCGCTGCGACTTCTGCCAGATCGACACCGGCAAGCCCGCCGAGTTCGACCGGGACGAGCCGCGCCGGGTCGCCGAGTCCATCGTCACCATGGACCTCAACTACGCCACCATCACCGGCGTCGCCCGCGACGACCTGCCGGACGGCGGCGCCTGGCTGTACGCCGAGACCGTGCGCCAGGTGCACGCGATGACCGCCGGCCGCGAGGGCGGCCGCACCGGCGTCGAGCTGCTGATCCCCGACTTCAACGCGGTGCCCGAGCAGCTGGCCGAGGTCTTCTCGTCCCGCCCCGAGGTGCTGGCGCACAACGTCGAGACGGTGCCGCGGATCTTCAAGCGGATCCGCCCCGCATTCCGCTACGAGCGCTCGCTGGACGTCATCACCCAGGCGCGCGCCGCCGGGCTGGTCACCAAGTCCAACCTGATCCTGGGCATGGGCGAGACCCGCGAGGAGGTCAGCCAGGCGCTGGCCGACCTGGTCGGGGCCGGCTGCGAGCTGATCACCATCACCCAGTACCTGCGCCCGTCGCTGCGCCACCACCCGGTGGAGCGGTGGGTCAAGCCGCAGGAGTTCGTCGAGCTGCAGGAGGAGGCCGAGGAACTCGGCTTCGCCGGCGTCATGTCCGGTCCGCTGGTCCGCTCGTCGTACCGCGCCGGGCGGCTGTACCGGCAGGCGCTGGAGCGCCGCGAGCAGGCCTCGGTCTGATCCGGCCCAGCACGCCCGGGCGTGTTTGAGCCATTCGAAGGGCGGAGCCTCGGCTCCGCCCTTTCGCGTTCATCACGCTTTGACTGCCAGGTCACGGGCTGGTAACACGGGGTGGTGACGATGGACTCGTCACGATTGTTCGATTCTTCTCAGCCACGGCCGCGGCCGCGAGGGGAGCTGTTCGGCATGCGGATGCGGATCCGGTCGGTGGGGGTTGCGCTGAGGTTCGCCGAGAGCGTCCTGCTGTCCGGCGGACAGCGGCAGGCCCGGCGCAACGCCTGGGCGGCGGTGTGCGAGGACCGCCGGTACGCGGCCGACCGCCGGCACGACGCGCTGCTCCCGGGGGCCTCAGGGGCTTCAGGGGCCTCGGCGGGGCGGGCGGTGACGGGCCCCGCGGCCGGTCCGCAGACGGGCAGGCCGGCCCGCCGGCAGTCGCCCACCTAGCGGCACCCGGGTCACGGTTCGGGGCGAACGGGCACCCGGGCTTGGATATCCCGTACCCACGCCACGTACCATGAGCGTTATGGCGAGGGAAACATCCGAGAACCCCGGGCGACTGAAGCAGATCCGCCTGGCGTACACCATGACCAAGAAGGTCGACACCAAGATCGGCCTGATCATCGCCGGCGTCGGCCTGCTGACCTTCGGCGTGTTCCTCGCCATCGGCTTCGCGATCGAGCACCCCGTCTACCTGGGCATCCTGGGCTTCATCGTGGCCTTCCTGGCCATGGCGATCGTCTTCGGGCGCCGGGCCGAGCGTGCCGCGTTCGGGCAGATGGAGGGCCAGCCGGGCGCCGTCGCGGCGGTGCTGAACAACATCCGGCGCGGCTGGAGCGCCAACTCCACCCCGGTGGCGGTCACCCGCAGCCAGGACGCGGTCTACCGCGCCGTGGGCCGGGCCGGCATCGCGCTGATCGGCGAGGGCAACCCGAACCGGGTCCGCCAGCTGCTCGCGTCGGAGAAGAAGAAGATGGCCCGGGTCGTCGGCGACGTGCCGGTGCACGACATCGTGGTGGGCGACGGCGAGGGCGAGGTCCCGCTCAAGAAGCTGCAGATCCACCTGATGCGTCTGCCGCGCGCCATCACGCCCGCCCAGGTCACCGAGACCAACGACCGCCTGCGCGCGCTGGGCGACCTGCTCTCCAAGGCGCCCATCCCCAAGGGCCCGATGCCCAAGGGCGCCCGGATGCCCAAGGGCGGCCAGGTTCGCTAGCCCCTCCCCCGTCGACAGCACGAGAACGGCCCCGCCGCGGAAACCTCCGCGGCGGGGCCGTTCGACGTTCCCCGGCTGTCTCGCCGGCTGTCCCGCCTCGCTCAGATCCGGACCTCGACGGTGCCGACCGCCTTGTCGTGCAGCCCGCGGGTGTCCCGGTCCCAGACCAGCGCCGGCACCAGCAGGCAGAGCAGCACGGTGCGCAGCAGCACCTGCGGGATGGTCGCCCGGTTGCCGTCCAGGCGCACGACCCGCAGCCCGAACAGCCGCTTGCCCACGGTCGTCCCGGTGGTGGCGAGCAGCAGCACCGTGACGGCGAAGAACAGCGGCGTGGTCCACATGTTCGCCGAGGCCGCGGAGCCCTTGCCGATCAGCCCGTAGGCGACCAGGGCGACCAGCCAGCCGTCGACGAACAGCGCGCCCATCCGGCGGCCGGGACCGGCGATCGAGCCGGGGCCCTCCTTGGGCAGTCCGAGGCGCTCACCGCGGTGGCCGAAGTCGGCACCCATCTTCTCGGCGGCCGCCTTCGGGCCGTCGATCCACGATCCCAACGCTTCTCTGGTGTCCACGAATCCACACTAACCGGGCGAACGCCGGGGACGGCCACCGCCTCCCCCGCCGGGTCCGCCACCGAAGAGTGAATCGGCCGCCGCCGGCTTTCCAGCACTCCCCCGAGAGGTCTAGACCATTGCACCGGCCCCACCTGGCGGGGGCGAGGCGGTTTGTCCGGTCCCGTACGGCTTTGCCGCCCGCCCGGCGACGGCGGTTAACATTCAGGAAACGACTGGGTCACCGCCCGGAAACGGCCCGTTCCTAGGGTGAGCCCCCATTCGCAACACCGAGGAGGATGGATGTTCAACAACGCCGCCGAAGTGAAGCAGTTCATCCAGGACAACGACGTGAAGTTCGTCGACGTCCGCTTCTGCGACCTGCCGGGCGTCTTGCAGCACTTCTCCGTACCTGCGGCGACGTTCGACCCGTCCGAGATCCTGATGTTCGACGGCTCGTCGATCCGCGGCTTCCAGGCCATCCACGAGTCCGACATGGCACTGGTCCCCGACCTCGCCACGGCCCGGCTCGACCCGTTCCGCCAGGACAAGCACCTCAACATCAACTTCTTCATCCAGGACCCGGTGACCGGCGAGGCCTACAGCCGCGACCCGCGCAACGTCGCCAAGAAGGCCGAGGCCTACCTGGCCTCCTCCGGCATCGCGGACACCGCGTTCTTCGGCCCCGAGGCCGAGTTCTACGTCTTCGACTCGGTCCGGTTCGACACCAGCGCCAACGCCTCGTACTACCACATCGACTCCGAGGCCGGCGCCTGGAACACCGGCTCCACCGAGGGTGACGTCCGCGGCTACAAGGTCAAGTACAAGGGCGGCTACTTCCCCGTCCCGCCGGTCGACCACTTCGCCGACCTGCGCGCCGAGATGTCCCTGGAGCTGGCCAGGGCCGGCCTGGAGGTCGAGCGCCAGCACCACGAGGTCGGCACGGCCGGCCAGGCGGAGATCAACTACAAGTTCAACACCCTGCTGCACGCCGCCGACGACCTGATGCTGTTCAAGTACATCATCAAGAACGTCGCCTGGCGCAACGGCAAAACGGCCACCTTCATGCCGAAGCCGATCTTCGGCGACAACGGCTCGGGCATGCACGTCCACCAGTCGCTGTGGAGCGAAGGCTCACCGCTCTTCTACGACGAGCAGGGCTACGCGGGCCTCTCCGACACCGCCCGCTACTACATCGGCGGCCTGCTCAAGCACGCCGCCTCGCTGCTCGCCTTCACCAACCCGTCGGTGAACTCCTACCACCGCCTGGTCCCCGGCTTCGAGGCCCCGGTCAACCTGGTCTACTCCCAGCGCAACCGCTCCGCCGCGATCCGCATCCCGATCACCGGCTCCAACGCCAAGGCCAAGCGCATCGAGTTCCGCGCCCCCGACCCCTCCTCCAACCCGTACCTGGCCTTCTCCGCCATGCTGATGGCCGGCCTGGACGGCATCAAGAACAAGATCGAACCCCTGGAGCCGGTCGACAAGGACCTCTACGAACTGGCCCCCGAGGACCACGCCAACGTCCCCCAGGTCCCCTCCTCCCTCCCCGCCGTCCTCGAAGCCCTCGAAGCCGACCACGAGTACCTCCTCGCCGGCAACGTCTTCACCCCGGACCTCATCGAGACCTGGATCGACTTCAAGCGCACCAACGAGATCGCCCCCATCGCCCTCCGCCCCCACCCCCACGAGTTCGAGCTCTACTACGACCTCTGAGGGGCCCGGGCCCGCGGAAGCGCACCGTTGTGGCAACGGTGCGCTTCCGCGGGTCGTGGGGTGGGCCGCCGGTCAGGAGTCGAGCCAGTGGCCGTCGTGCATCAGGTCGCGGCCGGCCAGTTCGTTCGACTCGCGCCAGGCCCGGATGCGGCGGGGCGTGACCCGGAACCAGCTGTACGAGCCGGTGGAGGTGCGCGGATCGAAGCCGGTGCGCTCGGTGAAGCGGTCGGCGCGGCCGTCGGGGAGGGCGTCGATGGCGAGGATCTCGACCGCGCCCTCGATGAGGCAGACGTCCCGGGTGTGGCCCAGGGCCAGGCGGGCGGTGCCGGTGGCGGCGAGGTTGCGGCCGGTCGGGCTGCCGGTCGGGGTGGCGAGCAGCAGCGACTCACCGTCCCAGTCGAAGGAGAGCGGGATGAGGTGGGGCACGCCGTCCGGCGAGGCCGTGGCCACCCAGACGTCGACGTCGTCGGCGAGGCGCCGTTCGGCGTCGTGGCGGCGCAGGTCGTGCGGACGCGGTTCGGCCATGGTCACTCACTCCTGTTGGTGTCGCGGGCTGGGTCACAGCCTCCCGCAGGCGGGGCGGTACGCCGCACCCGGGGCGGGTCCCGCCGCGAAACCCGGTGGTCAAGGCCTGGCCGGGGAAGGAGACTTGGCGCATGGGGACGAAGGAGAAGGTCACGCCGACGGTGTACGTGTCGGTGGACGTCGAGGCGGACGGGCCGATTCCCGGCCGCTATTCGATGGTCAGCTTCGGTGCGGTGGTGGCCGGTTGGCACGACGGCGACGGGTTCCGGCGGTCGCGGCAGGGCGAAGGTGCAGGTTTCTACCGGGAGTTGCGGCCCGTCTCCGAGGAGTGGGTGCCCGAGGCGCTGGCCGTGTCGGGGCTGGACCGGGCGGCGCTGCTCGCCGGCGGCACCGATCCGGGCGTCGCCATGGGCCAGTTCACCCGCTGGCTGGAGCAGGTGCGCACCGGCCCGGACGGGCGGTGGTACCGGCCGGTGATGGTGGGCTATCCCGCCGTCTACGACTGGCAGTTCCTCTACTGGTACCTGGTCCGGTTCACCGGCTCCAGCCCGTTCGGCCACTCGGGCTGCTTGGACATGAAGACGCTGTACGCGGCGCGCGCGGGCGTGCCGTTCGCCGGGATCGGCAAGCGCTCGATGCCCGCCGAGCTGCTGCCCGACCTCCCCCACACGCACCACGCCCTGGACGACGCCCGGGAGCAGGCCGTGCTGTTCGCCAACCTGATGGAGTGGGAGGGGCCGGTCAGCGGGTGATGACCGGCAGGGTCTCGTAGCCGCGCAGGATCAGGCGGTCGCGGCGGGTGGCCACGCCGCCGGGGGCGAGGCGGGGGAACCGGTCGAGGAGGGCGGGGACCGCGATGTCGGCCTCCAGACGGGCGAGTTGGCTGCCGAGGCAGAAGTGCGCGCCGCCGCCGAAACTGAGCGGCTGGCTGTCGGTGCGGGTGGGGTCGAAGCGGTCCGGGTGGGGGTAGCGGGCCGGGTCGCGGTTGGCGGCGCCCAGCACGGCGAGCACCACGGTGCCGGTCGGGGTGGGCCGGCCGGCCACCGCGAGGTCGGGGGCGGTGGAGATCCGGGAGGTCAGCTGGACCGGGGAGTCGTGGCGCAGCACCTCGTCGGTGAAGAGCGCGGGGTCGAGGGCTCCGGTGCGCAGGCCCTCGGCGGCCTCCGGGTGGCGGAAGAGCAGGGCGAGGCCGTTGCCGAGGAGGTTGGTGGTGGTCTCGAAGCCGGCCACCAGGAGGAGGGCGAGATTGCTCAGCAGTTCCTCGCCGGAGATCCGGTCCGGGGAGTCGGCGGCGATCCGGGCCAGGTCGCTGACCAGGTCGCCGGTCGGGCGGGCCAGTCGCTCGGCGGTCAGCTCCGCGAAGTAGGCGGAGAGTTCCTCGGCCGCGAGGTCGGCGGCGGCCAGTTCGCCGAGGTCCTGGATGAGCTCCAGGGCGATGGTGAGGTCCGAGGCGAGGCCGCGGAAGCGGTGGCGCTCGGCGGCGGGCACGCCGAGCAGTTCGCAGATCACCTCGACCGGGAGGCGGAAGGCGAAGGTGTCCATGAAGTCGACGGGCGAGCCGTCGGCGCCCCGGTCGGCCAGTTCGTCGAGCAGCCGCCGCACCGTCGCCTCGACGGCCGGCCGCAGGGCGGCGACCCGGCGGGCATTGAAGGCCGAGGCGATGAGCGGGCGGACCCGGCCGTGGTCGGGGGCGTTGCGCTGGAGGATCGAGCGGCCGAAGAGCCCGATGGAGGGGTGCGCGAGCAGTTCCGCGTGGTCGGCGGCGAGGCTCTTGGTGTCCTCCAGGGCGAAGGCCGGGGTGCGCAGCACCTGGTTGGCGGCGGCGTGGCCGACCACCAGGACCGCCCCGGGGCCCGCCGGGACCGCCGGGCCGAATTCGTGCGCCCGCGCGTACAGCGGGTAGGGGTCGGACCGGCCCTCGGCGGTCATGAGCTGCTCGATGATCGACGCGCCGTCCATCCGGTTTCCCCTCCGTGGATCCACTCCCCGGACGGACAACTGCTGGTGGCCGCAGGAGAGTTCCCGGGCCGGGGCGGCCGGGCGGGGCGACGGGCGCGGCGGCGCGGGGCGCGCGGGCGGGGCCGGACGGGGGGCGGGTCGGTAGGCTGACGGGATGGAGATCTGGATCAACCCGCGCTGCGGGAAATGCCGTACCGCGCTGAACGAGCTGGAGGGCGCGGGCCTCACGTACACCGTGCGGCGCTACCTGGAGGACCCGCCGAGCGTCGCCGAGCTGGAGCAGGTGCTGGAGCGGCTGGGCCTGGAGCCGTGGGACATCGCCAGGACCGACGAGCAGGTGGCCAAGGACCTCGGCATGAAGCAGTGGAGCCGGGAGACGGGCGACCGGGCGCGCTGGCTGGCGGCGATGGCCGAGCACCCGATCCTCATCCAGCGTCCGATCATCACCGCGGACGACGGGCACGCCGTGGTCGCCCGCACCCCCGAGGCCCTCAAGTCCGTCCTGTCCTGACGGCCCTGCCCGGCGCCGTCAGCGGCGTTCGTACCGCCGCACCGGCTCGCCCGGGTGCCAGGAGCTGATCCGCACCGCGTCGCCCTCGACGGTGGTGAGCACGACCTGATCCAGCTCCAGCCGGAAGGCCTGGTACGGGCCGGGCGGCGGCTCGGGCAGCTCGGCCTCGTAGGCGGCGCGGTCCGCCGCGTCGGTGAGCTCGACGGCCCGGCCGGACACCTTGGCGTCGCCGTCGGCCAGCGTCTCGTCGCTCGGGTTGCTGTGCAGCGCGAAGCGCGGGTCGCGGAGGAGGTCCAGCGCCTTGACCGCGCCCTCCATCGAGCCGAGCATCAGGTCGGCCCCGATGAAGTCCACCTCGATGCCGCTCACCCGGGGCGAGCCGTCTCTGCGGAGCGTCGCCAGGACGTGGTGCTTGTTGGCCTCGAAGCGGGCCCGCACGGCGGGGGCCAGGTCCGGTGCCTCGTGCTCGAACTCCTGCCAGGTAGCCATGGCGCCAGTGTGGCACCGGGCACCGACAACCGCCGTCCGGCGGCCGGTGCCCGGTGCCGTGCCGGTGCGCGCGGCTGTGCCCGGTGTCGGTGCCCGGTGCCACACTGGCCGGGTGACCACTACCACCACCTACATCGCCTTCCTGCGGGCCGTGAACGTCGGCGGCCGGACGGTGAAGATGGAGCGCCTGCGCGCACTGTTCGGCGAGCTGGGCCTGGAGCGCGTCGGCTCCTACATCCAGAGCGGCAACGTCTTCTTCACCGCCGGGGTCACCGACGCGGCGGGGCGGGCCGCGCTGACCGGGCGGATCGAGCGCCACCTGGAGGAGCAGTTGGGCTACCCCGTCCCGGTGCTGCTGCGCACGGTGGACGAGGTCCAGGCGGTGCTGGACGCCGAGCCGTTCGCGGGCGTCGAGGTCACCCCGGACGTGCGGCTCACGGTGAACTTCCTCTCCGAGCCGCTGCCCGCCGACTTCCCGATCCCCTACACCTCGCCGAAGGGCGACTACGAGGTGATCGGCGCCGACCCCGGCACCGCGTACGTGGTGGTGCACCTGAAGAACGGCAAGTGGGTCACCAGCGGTGCGCTCTTCGGGAAGTCCTACCGGGGCTCGGTGACCTCGCGGTTCCTGCACACCACGGTCAAGATCCTGGCCGCCGCCCGGAAGGCCTGACCTCCCGCCCACGACGAGACCGGAGGCCCCGTTGGCCCGATCCGCGCTGCACGCGTACACCGCGCTGCTCGACCGCTCGTTCGCGCGGATCGCGGAGGCGGCGGCCGACGGCCGCACCTTCGACCGCGCGGTGATCGCGCGCTGTGCGGACGTCTGGGACAACAACACCTTCCCGCTGTCCGCCACGGTGGTCCGCCGGACCGCGCCGCGCCGCGAGCGGGCCGCCCGGGCCGGGCTGCGGTGGATGGCCGGGCTCGGCGAGGCGCGGTACGCGTGGATGCTGGAGCAGTCGGCGGCGGCCGGGCACCCGGTCGAAGGGCTGGTACCGCCACCGCCACCGGACGACCCCGGTTTCCCCTGGAGCTACGCACCCCTGCCTCCGGCGGAGACGGCCGTGGACGGGTACGACTTCTCCCGCTGCCGGCCGCTGCGGCTGCTGGCGGAGCACTCCGGCGACCGGCTGCACGTGGCGCTGGACGTGGAGGTGCCGCGCGCCTGCGACCCGCCCGAGGGCGACGGGACGGCGGACCGACCGGCCCCGAGGATCTTCCTGTCACTGGAGGAGGTGTCGGAGGTCGGGTTCGACGCGGAACCGGCCGGGACGGGCCCGTTGGAGTGGCGGGTGGACACGGACGGGGTGGAGCTCCGAGTGGGCGGGGCCGGCCTGCTGCGGGCGGCCCGGGCCTCGCTGGCCGTCGAGGACCGGCACCGGCACCCGGCCGAGCCCGGCCCGGCGCCGGCGGACCGGCGGTCCGCGAGCTTCAGGCGGTCCGCGTGGTTCAGGTGGTTCAGGTGGTTCACCGAGCGGACGCCCGGCCCGCCGTTCACCGTCCGCGAGGGCGGGTCGCAGCGGCTGGCGGCGGTCCTCGTGCAACGCGCGATGCTGGACATCCGGGCGGCACGGCACTCCGGATCGGTCTCCCGCCGCGACATCCTGGAGCTCTGCCGGATCTTCGAGGGCGCGGGGACTGACCTGCTGGCGGCGGCACGGCAGGGCGAGGCGGGCGGGCGCGCCCTGATCGAGCGGTGGGTGGCACGCGGCGGCGACACCCGGGCGGGCTGGTTCGCGGAACAGCTCGGCTCGCGGAGCCGGCCCGGCCGGACCGGGGAGTGGGCGGAACGCCTGGCCGACCGGCTGCGGGCGGTGCCGCAGCCCGTCGCCGAACCCCGGCCGCGCCCCGACCGGGCGGTGGTGCGGCTGCTGGCGGTCCGCTTCGAAGGCCACGGCCACGACCCGGACGAGCCCGCCTCGGCGGTCGTCCACCTCGCGGTGCCGCCCGGGGAGGCCGGACCATGGGGGCTGCTCGTGGAACGGACCGGGCCGACCGGGCGGCTGGAGCGGTTCCGGCTCGACACCGCGGCGTTCGGCACGGCGGGGGCGGTACGGGAGGACGGGGGGCGGCTGGCGGTGGGCGCCGGCTTCGCGCTGGAGTGGCGGTCCGGGGAATCTGGACAGGTCGACGGGGGCGGCCGAGAATCGGTCCATGATGTCGCGTGAGAACCGGACCCGGGTGGTCCGGCCGTCCGAGGCCGAGCGGGAGCAGGCGCTCGGAGTGCTGCGGGAGGGCGCGGGGAACGGCCGGCTGTCCCACGACACCTTCCTCGGACGGCTGGACCTCGTGCTCCACGCGGGCAGCCGCGCCGAGTTGAACGCGGTGATGGCGGACCTGCCGGCCGGGAACCCGGTGGGACGCTTCGTGCTGCGCGCGGTCGGGCGGGTCTCCGCGTTCGGGGTGCGGCTGGGCGACGCCTGGCGGGCCGAGCGGCTGCCGGGGCTGAGCCTCCCGGAGGCCGGGGCCGGGCAGTTGACGATAGGCCGGATCCCCGGGTCGGGGCTGCGGCTGAACGACGCGTCGGTCTCCCGGCACCACGCCGAGCTGCGCCGGGAGGGCGACGGCTGGGTGCTGTACGACCTCGGGTCGACCAACGGCACGCATGTGAACGGCTACCGGATCGTCGGCGCGGCGCGGGTCCGGCCGGGCGACCAGGTGCGGTTCGGCAACCTGGAGTTCCGGCTCGCCTCGGGCTGAGCACCGCAGGCCGGGGCGGCCGGCGGTCAGTGCGGCCGGCGGTCAGTGCGGGAACTGGCGGGGCGGCCGCTGGGCGGGCAGGGAGTCCTGGAACTCGCCGATGGCGCTGGCGATCTGACGCATCAGGACGGTGTCCTCGATCCGGTCGAGGTAGCGGTGCTCGGCGGCCAGCGCCTCCACCGTGACGCCGAAGTAGAGCGTCATCAGCGGATTGACGAAGAGCCTGCTGCCCGTGGTCCGGTCGGTGAACCGGACGTCGCCGAACTCGCCGCGCAGCGCGGCCGCCACCGAGCCGTGGACGATGCTCGGGTGCTCCGGGAACGCCGCCCGGGCGTGCTCGACGGCGTCCAGGTAGAGGGCGCCCTCGCGGCTGTCGCGCGGGATCGGGAAGGCACCGAGGTAACCGCCGGCCCGGTCGAGCGCGGCCAGGTTCTCCAGCACCAGCGTGTGGTTGACACCGTGGTACGCGTCGATGCCGAAGCCGAGGCAGGCGACCAGGCGCTCGGGGACCTCGGTCAGCCCGGCGACCGCGGCGAGGCTGGCCATGTCCTCCTCGGGCGTGCCGAGGCCGGCCTCGTCGCCGCGCATCAGGATGTCGGTGCCGCCGTCGACCAGCAGGACGGCGTCGATGCCGAGCCGGCCGACGAGGGACCGGTAGGCGTCGCGCAACGGCCGGACGCCGGTCCTGGGGAACGCCCAGACGGCGTCGGGCATGCCGTGCAGCCGGAGCCAGCGGGCCAGCGTCCGCTCCGGGAAGTAGCCCTCGGGGGCGGGGGTGTCGGGGCCGATGAGGGCCAGGTCGGGCTCCTGCCACACGTCGGCGGGCAGGGCGTCGAGCGCGCTGAAGGAGAGGTTGGCGAGGTGCACCTCCTTGCCGGCCGCGCGCAGGGCGAGGGCGAGCGGGAGGCCCGCGTAGACGTCGAAGCCGCCTCCGGCGCCGGCGATCAGGATGCGCTCGGCGGCGAGCAGACGGGTGATCAGCGGGGGCTGGAGGAGGGAGGCCACCGGGGGACGGTAGCACCGCGGTCCGGGGCGGCGGCCGGGCGGGCCGGAATGTCAGTGGCGGGTGCTTGGATGCGGGCATGGACCAGGACACCGTGCAGACCACCCTTGCCGCCGAGGTGCTGCGGGACGCCGAGGAACGGGCCCGCGAGCTGATCCGGTGCGGCTTCCAGGAGCCGGACGAGATAGCCGAGTCCCTGGTCGATGACCTCGACGACCAGGGACTGACGGTGGAGGAGGCGGAGCGGATCGTCGCTCCGCTGTGGCGGGAGCGTCTGCGGGAGCAGGCCGCCTGGCCGGAGACGACCGACGTCGACCGGCTGGAGGCCGCCTTCGACGCCCTGGAGGAGCTGGGCATCGTCGCCGCGATGGACTTCACCTGCTGCGCGAACTGCGGCTACGCCGAGATCGGGGGCGAGGCCGAGGAGGACTCGCGCGGATTCGTGTTCTTCCATCAGCAGGACACCGAACGGGCCGCCGAGGGCGGTGCGTTGATGCTGCGGTACGGCGGGTTCCAGGTGGACGGCGAGCCGACCGAGGCGGCCGTGCGGCGGACGGCCGAGGTCGGGCGGGAGGTCGCCGCGGCGCTGGCGGCTGCGGGGCTTCCGGTGGAGTGGGACGGCTCGCCGGAGACGGCGATCGCGGTCACGCCGATCAACTGGCTCAACCGCCTGCCGGAGTAGCGGTCGCGCCCCTTCCCGCGCCGGCCGGTCCTGGCCTTCGGGCCGGGGCACGTCGGCACGGGCCGACGCGGGAAGGTCAGCGGACGACGTGGAGTTCGGCGGTGTGCTCGCGCGCGTTCGCGTGGTGCAGGGTGATCCTCGCGGAGCCGATGGTGGTCTCGGCCTCCTCGGTGAGGGTCTTGGTCTCCTCACCGAGCCTGACCTCGGCCGTGATGTCGGTGATCCGGCCGACGGTCAGCTTGAGGGTCTTGTCGCCGCCGAAGACCTCGACGGTGTGGGTGGAGTCGGCGTTCTCGGTGCGCACGGCGACGTCGCAGCTGTTGTCGTCGAGGCAGAGCGAGACGCCGCCCTTGCAGGCGGTGAGCCCGGCGCCGAGCAGCAGCACGGCGCCGGCCGCGAGGGCGGCCGAGCGGACGGCCGGCACCCGGCGGCGTCCGGGGCGCCGGGGCGCGCGGGAGGCCGGGTCGTGGTCATGGTGCGGGGCGGTGGTCGCACGGGTCATGGCACCGACGGTAGGCGTGCGCCGACCGGCCGGCATCGGCCCCCGGCGGTACCCGGCCCCTGGCCCGCCCCGAGCGGACGAGCGCGTAAACCCTTAGGGGATGACGGGAGTTGAGGAGGACGGCAGCGAGGCCTCGATGCCGGCGACGACGATCGCCAGACCGCGCTCGAAGCGCTGCTCGAAGTCGCCGAAGAGGTCCCGCCCCGCGGCGGCGGCGAGGGCGTGCTCGGGATCGATGCCGGCGGCCCGCTGATCCGGGTCGTAGCCGGGCGCCCGCTCCCCCGGCACCGGGTGGACGGCCTGCTCCTCGATCACGAAGCCGATGGTGAACGCGTACGCGGTGGTGAACGCCAGCACGGCGTCGCCGAGTTCGAAGCCCGCCCGGCCGAACACCGCGAGCAGGGCGTGCTGCCCCCCGGTGTGCCCGGAGTCGGTGAGCCGGGTGCCGCTGAAGACCTTGGCGCCGTCCCGGTAGCCGAGCAGCGAGGTCCGCAGGGTGCGGCAGGTGCCGGCGACCGCCTCCTGCCAGCTGTCCGGAACGGCGGGCGACCCGGCGGACATCCGGCGGAGCATCTCGGTGGCCATCTCGTCCAGCAGCGCCTGCTTGTTGGCGAAGTGCCAGTACAGCGCGGGCGCCTTGACGTCCAGTTCGGTGGCGATCCGGCGCAGGGTGAGCCCGTCCAGCCCGGTCTCGTCGAGCAGGCGCAGGGCGGTGTCGACCACCTGGGCGCGGTCCAGCTTCGGCGGCATGTCGCGTTCCCTCCGGCGGCTGCTCCCACTGCGGCCGCGACGTCCAGCCCCGACGCCCGGCATTGACAATTTAACACCGTTAAGCCCATGCTTCCGGACGTCCGCCACTTAACAACGTTAAGGAGAGTGTGCGATGGCGCACGCCCAGAACCGGAGCGAGACCGAGGTCCTGATCGTCGGCGCCGGGCCGACCGGACTGACCCTCGCCTGCGACCTGGCCCGGCGCGGGGTGTCCGCGCTGCTGGTCGAGCAGGCCCCGGCGCTCTTCCCCGGCTCGCGCGGCAAGGGCCTCCAGCCCCGCACCCAGGAGGTGTTCGAGGACCTCGGCCTGCTCGCCGCCGTGCACGCCGACGGCCGCCCCTACCCGCGCATGGTGAGCTGGGAGAACGGCGAGCGGCAGGGCGAGTGGGACCTCGTCGGGCGCGCCGAGCCGGACCCGACCGTACCGTTCCCCGAGGTCTGGATGCTCCCGCAGTGGCGCACCCAGGAGCTGCTGCACGAGCGGCTGCGCGAGTTCGGCGGCGAGGTCGCCTTCGGCACCGCGCTGAGCGGCCTCGACCAGCACCCAGACCGGGTCGAGGCCCGGCTGACCGGCCCCGACGGCACCGGGCGCACGGTCACCGCCCGCTATCTGGTCGCCGCCGACGGCGGCCGCTCCACCGTCCGGCGGACGGTGGGCATCCCGATGACGGGCGAGCAGGTCGACCCGCACCCCGCCCTGGTCGCCGATGTCGAGATCGACGGCCTGGACCGCGAGAACTGGCACTGCTGGCCCAAGGCGTCCGGCGGCCCGCTGCTGCTCTGCCCGCTGCCGAGCACCACCGCCTTCCAGCTGTTCGCCCAGTTCGACGCGGCGCGGGACCCCGACACCTCGGCCGAGGGCGTCCGGCGGACCGTCGCCGCCCGCACCCACCTGCCGGAGTCCGCCGTCGGCGCCGTGCACTGGGCGTCCGGCTTCCGGCCGCGTGCGGCGCTCGCCGAGCGGTTCCGGGAGGGCCGGGTCTTCCTGGCCGGCGACGCGGCGCACATCCACTCGCCGGCCGGCGGCCAGGGTCTCAACACCAGCATCCAGGACGCGTACAACCTGGGCTGGAAGCTCGGCCAGGTGCTGCGGCACGGCGCCGACGAGGCCCTGCTGGACAGCTACGAGCAGGAGCGCCTGCCGGTCGCCGCCGACGTGCTGGAGATCTCCACCCGGCTGCACCGCGCGGGCGGCGTCCGGGCCGGCGCGCTGCGGCGCGGCCCACGCACCGAGCAGCTCGGCCTCGGCTACGAGGACGGCCCGCTGACCGTCGAGGCCCGCCCCGGCCTGCCCGAGGACGCGCTGCGGGCCGGCGAGCGCGCACCCGACGCCCCGCTGGATACCCGGGGCGGGCGCCGGCTGTTCGAGCTGTTCCGCGGCCCGCACGTCACCGTGCTCGCGATCGGCCACCCCCTGCCGCCGCTGCCCGCCGGGGTGCGCGGGGCCCGCGTCGACGGCGGCGTCGCGGAGCGGGCGTACGGGCGGGGTCTGTTCGTCGTCCGGCCGGACGGCTACCTGGGCCTGGCCACCCACGACCCGGCCGACCTGCCGGGATACCTGGCCCGGTTCGGGCTGCGCTGACCCCCGACCACCCAAGGAATACGCCTCTGGCATATGCCACGCGCGTAGATCAACGGCCCGCGAAGACCCCCGGGCTCACTCGCCCGCGGCCTCCCACGCCCCGGGCGCCCCCCACAGCGGCGCCGTGCACCGCTGGTAGGTGGCCTGCCAGTGCGGCCAGTGCCGGGCCACCATGTCGTCGCAGTCGGCGAGCAGCCGCTCGACCACCGCCGGCTCGACCCCGTCCAGCAACCAGGCCAGCGCGTCCGGGCTGCCCGGCCCGTCGGCCGAGTGCAGCACGTCCAGCAGCTCGGGCAGGCTGCCGACCCGCGAGTTCTCCGTGAAGACCCGCTCCATCCGGGGCAGCAGCTGGCGCTCCTCGATCCGCAGGTGGGTCTCCAGCCGGGCCGCCAGGTCCTCGATGGCGTAGGCCACCGGCCAGACCGACCCGGTGTCCCGGCTGGCGATCCGGACCAGGGTGGTGACCCGGGTGAACGAGTGGTCGAGGTTGTGGTGGTCCGCCTCCAGCCAGTTCAGCAGCAGCCGCAGCTCGGGGGCGAACCGGCGCACGATCGGCCAGATCCGGGTGTCCTGCTGCTCGTGGTGGCAGGTCAGCATGGCGGTGACGAAGGTCCAGTGCCGCAGCAGGGCGGCGCCCTTCTCGTCCTCACCGGGCTGCAGCAGCCGCAGCGCGTTGGGCAGCCGGGCGAGGTCCCGGCGGAGCGCGGCATGCACCAGTCGCAGTCCGGCGAAGCGGACGGCCTGCGGATCCTCGTCGACGGTGCGCTCATGCACGGGGCCGCCCTGGGCGGGCACGGCCGGCGGAACCGGGGACGCTACGGGAAGCAGGTGGGTGGGCATGGCACTCTTTTCACGCTGGGGCAAGGGCTTGGCTCGACCTGGCACAACTGGCGGGCTGGCTCTCCCACCACAGTGGTGGGAGGACATCAGAGGCGAATCAATGTCCGATTGACGTGCAGCTCAGCGGCCGTTCGACCGGTTCCGGCGGGCGCGCCGGCGAACGCGGCGCAACATTCCGCCGTACCGCCGCCCGGGCACCTGCTCCCGGGCGGACGGCGGGCCGGCGGACCCCCACGGCACCGCTTGCCCCACGACACCGCTTGCCCCACGACACCGCTTGCCCCACAGTGCCCTGCCCGACGTGCCCCGTCCGACGGCGCGTCAGCGCGCCGCCGCCCCTGCCCCTCCCCGCATCAGTCGCTCTGCGGCCCCGCGAGGTTCTTGCTGAGCCACTGCAGGGTGTCCGGGATCATCTTCTTGAAGTCGCTGGTCAGGTGCTTCCCGCCGGGCTGCTCGTAGTACTCGACGGTGAGCGGCGGCGCGGCCTTGGCGACCCAGGCCTTGACCAGCTTCATCTCGTACCCGTTGCCGCCGCCTGCGGTGGCCAGCATCCGCACGTCGGCCTTGCCCTGGGCGACCAGCAGATCGGGGCTGTTGGCCTGGCGCTCGGCCTCGTGCCCCTTCCAGAGCGGCGAGTCGGGGTTGAAGTAGCCGTCGATCGGCACGGCGGCCTTGAACGTCTCCGGGTGCTGGAGGGCCAGCTTGGCGCTGCAGAACGCGCCGGTGGAGGCGCCCATCAGGCCCCAGCCGTCCCGGCCCTTCACGGTGCGGAAGTTGGCGCGGACGAAGTCGGGGATGTCCTCGGCCATCCAGGTGCCCATCTTCGGCTGGCCCGGGATGTCGGCGCACTCCAGGGCCTTGGCCTCGTTCGAGTCGAGGTTCTGCACCGGCATGATCATGATGAACGGGTGCGCCTTGCCCTGCTTGGCGAGGTCGGCGTCGACCTCCTGGATCGGCAGCTGGTTGTCGGTCCAGGTGTTGTAGCCGGCGCTCTGGCCGCCCGCGTACAGGGTGAGCACCGGGAAGCCGGTCTTCGCGTACTTGGGGTCGTTGTACTCCGGCGGGAGCCAGACCCACACCTTGCCGGTGACCCCGGACTTGGGCCCGGTCAGCGTGGTCATCATGATCTGGCCGGCGGCGGTGTCCCTGGCCTTGCTGAACGCGGCCTGCGGACCGGTGGGCATCAGCACCTTGCCGGAGGGAGCGGAGGGCGAGGAGGGCGCGGGCGACGCCGTCGTGGCCGGGGCGCCCGTGGCCGCGGCCGGACTCGTCCCCGCCGCCGGGGACCCGGGCGCGGACGACGACGCCGAGCCCGTCGCCCCACCGGTGGCCGCCGCCGCGGCGGTCCCGCCCTTCGCCGCGTCCCCCGACGTCCCCGCGCTCCCACCGTCCGAGCTGCCGCAGGCCGCCAGCGCGGCGGCCAGGGTGAAGACGGTGGCGCCGGTCAGCACGGCGCGGAAACGGGAGGACTGCGGCTGCACGGTGAGGACTCTCCGACCGGTGTCGCGCCCGCTCCCACGGAGCCGGGCGGTGGCCCCCGGGTGGGGCCGGACAGGCCCGGGGCGCGGCTGTCTGCGAGACCCCCGGGAGACCGCGCGCCGCCCTCACGGGGGCGCGCCGTCCTGCGATCTTATGACGTGGTCCGCCATGCCCCGGTTGCGCGTTGGCCAGCACCGATCCAATGTTTGTCCCCGATCGGGTAAAGCCCCCCGGCCACCCCTCCCGACCGGCGGGGCCCCTCCCCCGCCACTCGACGGGGCCCGCCGGGCGCGCCTCCCGAGCGAACGGCGCCGCACGCCCCGGGGAGTGCCGGACGCGTGCCGACCTGCCGGGCTGGCAGCGGGGGGCCGGCGCTGACATCGTTGAGCGGATCGCGCAGTCCGTCCGAGCCCGCACCCCCGGCCGAGGAGCCCGCCATGCTGGAACGCGTCGCCGTCGTCACCGGAGCCGGCAGTGGGATCGGGCGCGCCGTGGCGGTCGAACTCGCGGCCGGCGGGTGGCGGCTGGTGCTGGCCGGGCGGCGGGAGGAGGCACTGCGGGAGACCGGTCGGCTGAGCGGGACGGAGGCGGCGGTGGTGCCGACGGACGTCACCGACCCCCCGGCCGTGGACGCGCTGTTCGAGGCCGCCGTCGACCGCTTCGAACGCGTCGACCTGCTGTTCAACAACGCCGGGACGTTCGGCCCCGCGGGCACCGTCGACGAGTTGGACGTCGACGCGTGGCGGGCGGCGGTCGACCTCAACCTCACCGGGACCTTCCTCTGCGCCCGCGCCGCGTTCCGGCGGATGCGGGCGCAACGGCCGCAGGGCGGCCGCATCATCAACAACGGGTCGATCTCCGCCCACGCCCCGCGTCCCCGCTCGGCCGCGTACACCGCGACCAAGCACGCCGTCACCGGGCTGACCAAGTCACTGTCCCTGGACGGCCGTCCGTACCGGATCGCCTGCGGGCAGATCGACATCGGCAACGCCGCGACGGAGATGACGGCCGCGATGAGCAGCGGTGTGCCGCAGGCGGACGGGCGGGTCGCGGTGGAGCCGACGATGGACGTCGCCGATGTGGCGCGCACGGTGCGGCACATGGCGGAGCTGCCGCTGGAGGCCAATGTGCAGTTCGCGACGGTGATGGCGAGCGCCATGCCGTACATCGGCCGCGGCTGACGCCCACCGAAAGGGTGGGACCCTCGTCCCGCCGGAGACGAGGGTCCCTGATCGGGGGCGCTACGGGCGCCAGGTGTCGTTCAGCGCCACCTTGCCCGAGGCCGGCACGGTGGCGGTCCGGTTGGCGCCGGACTCCCAGGTGACCGCGCCCGAGGCGTCCTTGCGGATGTACTTGTACTCGAAGGCCGTGCCGGCGGGCATCGCCACGTCGAGCTTCCAGACCGGGTAGGCGGCCGGGGAGAGCGGCAGCGCGCCGCCCGTGTTCCAGGCGCCGAGGGCGGTGGTGTCGCCGACCACGTAGATGTTCTGCCCCATCACCGTCGTCGCGTTGACCGCGAAGGACGCCCCGCCGGTCACCGCCGTGCCGCCGCCGGGCGCGCCGACGTACAGGGCGACGGCGTCGCCCGCGCCGACGGTGGCGGTGAAGCGGCCGTCCGCGCCGACCGTGTAGGACGGGCCGGTGCAGCCGCCGGACGCCGGGTCGCCGTGCTGGACGTCGCAGTAGGAGCCCGCCGGCAGCGAGGTCTGGAAGGTCCGGGTGACCGGAGCGCTCTCCCGGTTGATCGCCACGAAGCCCTTGCCGCCGCGCCCGAAGGCGATCGCGTTGCCGCCGTTGGACCACCAGTCGGTGAGCGCCGTGCCGGCCACCGCGTTGCGGAAGCCGACCATGTTGGCCACCTGCCGCCAGGCGTGGGTGCAGTTCCAGCCGTCCTGGTAGCAGGCGTTGACGGTGCCGCCGTTCGGCGGGCCGTCGTCGTGGCCGGTGAAGGCGTAGCCGGAGTGGACGTTGGGCGAGCCGTACGGGTGGGCCAGCATGAAGACGTTGGCCAGGGTGTACGTGGAGCCGTCCTTGTAGCTGAGCGTGGAGCCGTTGCGCTCGGTGTCCCAGTTGTCGACGAAGGTACGGGCCTTGCCGGTCGGCAGCAGGCCGCTCCCCCAGCCGGACAGGTCGGCGAGCCGGCCGCCCTGGAAGGCGCTCTTCAGCCAGGTGCCGGAGCGGAACTCGTCGACGTCGCCGGTACCGGTGTACTCGGCGGGCTGGATCGGCTCGCCGGCGCCGTAGATGACCTCCTGCACCCAGTACGCCTGGGGGTTGGCCGTCCTGGCCTTGATGGCGGCGAGGTCGGCGGCGGCGATGTGCTTGGCGGCGTCGATCCGGTAGCCGTCGACGCCGAGCGAGGCCAGGTCGTCGAGGTAGCGGGCGACGGTCTGCTGGACGTAGGCGCTGCCGGTGTCCAGATCGGCCAGGTCGACCAGCTCGCAGTTCTGCACGGTGGAGCGGTCGCCGTAGTTGTCGCCGATCGCCGTCCGGCAGGAGTGGAAGTCCCGGTCCTGGTAGTAACCGGGGTAGGTGTACTTGCTGTAGCCGGTGCCGCCGGTGCCGGTGCCGGAGCCCGCGGACATGTGGTTGATCACCGAGTCGGCGATCACCTTGACACCGGCCGTGTGGCAGGTGTCGATCATGCGCTTGAAGGCCGTCCGGTCGCCGAGGCGCCCGGCTATCCTGTAGCCGACCGGCTGGTAGGAGGTCCACCACTGGCCGCCCTGGATGTGCTCCTGGGGCGGCGAGACCTCGACGAAGCCGTAGCCCTTGGGGCCGAGGGTGTCGGTGCAGGCCTTGGCGACCGAGTCGAAGCGCCACTCGAAGAGCGTCGCCGTGACCTCCTTGCCGTTGCCGGGCGGGGCGGCCTGGGCGGCGGGGGCGGTGCCGAGGGCGGCGGTGAGGGAGAGCGCGAGGGCCGCCGAGGCGGTGAGCGCGCCGACTGCGCGTGCGGGGGTGACCACGTTGTCTCCTGTGGGGGTGGCCGGGGTGAGGGCAGGCCGGGGAACCACGCGTGAGAGCTTGCTGAAACGTTTCAGAAACTTGCAGCGCCGAACCTAGAGGCCTGACCGGAGCCCGTCAATACCCCGCGCAGCGACCCACGTACCGACCCGCGCGCCGACCCGCACCCGGACCCGGACCCGGGCACGACAACAACACCCGGACACGACAACAGGGCCCGGCGGTCGCACCCGCCGGGCCCTGCCCCTGTCTCACCTGGTTTCCGCCGGCCTCACCGGCGCCAGGTCAGCTCGTGGCGATCGAGGTGTCGTCGATCACGAAGCTGGTCTGCAGCGAGACGTCCTCGGTGCCGGTGAACTTGAGGGTCACCGTCTGGCCCGCGTAGGCCGAGAGGTCGAAGGTCCGCAGCTGGTAGCCGGCGGCCGCGTCGACGTTGGAGTAGGTCTTCAGCGTGGTGCCGTTGACCTGGACCGTCAGCTTGTC
>NZ_JBEOSF010000025.1:0-109853 GCF_040302725.1 Kitasatospora sp. NPDC097605
CCGGTGTCGAGCTGCGGGTGCTCTCCGGTCAGGACGAGGCCCGGCTGACCTTCCTGGCTCGAACCGAGCGAGGGCCGCCGAGACCGGGTGAGAGGGGGGTGGACAGATGCGGAGTAGGAAGTCGGCCTCACCGACTTCCTACTCCGGCCCGGGCGCGGCCGGCGGTTCTCTCTGTGGCTGATCGGCGTGCCGCGAGGGCCAGGAGCAGGAGGTGGTCAGCCGTCGTAGTACGTCAGGAAGTCGGCGATGAGGTCGGGTGGGTTGGCGGCCGTGGTGGCCTCTTCCTCCCAGCCGGGGCTGTCCATGTCGAACACGACGATGGGCAGGGGGCGGCCGAAGATCCGCGCTACGGTGCCGCTCGCGTTCAGGTCGCGGGCGAGGGCGATCACGGTCTCCTGGAAGTGGGCCCGCAGCCGGTCCGCCTTGGCGGCGACCCCGGCGTCGTCCAGGCGGCGGCCGAGGTCGAACGGGCCGTCGTACCAGAGGCCCGACCGCCCGGCCTCCGCCTCCCACAGCGCGCCGCCGACCGGGTCCTCGGGGACGTGGCCGAGCCGGTCGAAGCCCTCCAGGATCCAGTGGGCGTAGTTCCAGCGCGCTTCGTCCGGGTCGGCGTCCGCCGCCGCCCGGTACCGGCTCTCGGTGTTGTGGCCGATGTCGACGTACGGACGCCGGTCGTCGGCGTCCGTCCGCCAGATGTTGAAGGCGAGGACGTAGACCTCGGACCTCACCCGCTCGGGCAGCCGTTCCAGGATGCCCGAGCTCGCCCGCCGCAGATGGGCCCCGAACGTCACCGGCGGCGGGTCAGTTCTGGGTGGGCGAAAGGCTCCCCGAGGCCGAACCCGTGGCAGAGGCGCTGCCCGAGGCCGTGGCGGTGGAGGAGCCGGTGGCGGTCGGCGAGCCGGTACCCGTGCCGGTCGGAGTGGACGTCGGGGTGGACGTCGGGGTCTCCATGGGCGTGCCCGTGGGAGTGCCGGTCGGCGTCCCCGTAGGCGTACCGGTCGGGGTGGACGTCGGGGTCTCGGTCGGCGTGCCCGTGGGAGTGCCGGTCGGCGTCCCCGTAGGCGTACCGGTGGGCGTCCCCGTCGGGGTGCCGGTCGGGTCCGGGGTGCCCGGCGTCGGGGTGGGCGTGGACGGGTCCGGCGTGCCCGGGGTCGGGGTCGTCGGAGTGACCGGCACCACCGGGACGACCGGCGGCACCGGCGTCCCCGGGTCGACCGGCGGCTGGTTCAACGGGCTGGACGCGATCGGCGTGACCGCGTCCCAGCCGGCCGGCAGGTCCGGCACCTTCCAGGCGCCGCCCGCGTTGTCGGCCGCGCCGTCCGGGTCCGGCCGGACCGCGCCGAGGATCGGGTTGGCCCCGATCGGCCCGACCTTGACGTACGAGCCCGGCCGCGGCGCGTGCACCACGAGCCCGCCGCCGATGTACATCGCGACGTGCGTGGCGCCCTCGAAGTAGATGATCAGATCGCCCGGCCGCAGCTGGTTGAGCGGAACGTGCTGGAGCTGCGCCCACTGCTCCTGGCTGGTGCGCGGGATCGGCTTGCCGGCGTGCAGCCAGGCCTGCGAGGTGAGCCCCGAGCAGTCGAAGACGTCCGGCCCGGCGCCGCCCCACACATACGGCTTGCCCAGCTGGGCGAGCGCCCAGGCGACCGCGGCCCGCCCGCCCAGCGAGGGGGTGCGCTCGCCCTGGCCGAGCACCCCGGTGGCGAGGAAGGCGAGCTGGGCCTCATCGGCCTTCGCCTTCTCGACCTGCTCCAGCTCGGCGCGCTGGGCACCGGTGAGCGAGGAGACCAGCTGCTCGACGGCGGCGAGGTCGGCGGCGACCTTGGCCTTGGCGGCGTCCTGCTGGGTGACCAGCGCCTGCGAGGTGCCGAGCGCCTCCTCGTTCTGCTTCTGCAGCACGCCCAGCGCGTCGCGGTCGGCGGTCAGCTTGTTGAGGAACTCGTTCTGCGAGCGGCTGGCGGCGGCGAGCAGCTCGGCGATGGTGACGGCCTCGTACGGGTCCTTGGAGAGCAGCAGCTCGGCGTAGGCGGAGGCGGAGCCGTTGCGGTACTGGGCGGCGGCGAGCTGGGCGGCGATGTCGGTGCCGGCGTCGACCTGCTTCTGCTGGCGCTCCAGCTTGCCCTTGAGCTCGGCGAGCGCGGCCTGCTGCACGGCGACCTTGTCGACGGCCGCGTTGTACTGCTCGGTGGCCGCCTCGGCGCCCTGGTAGAGCGCGTGCAGCTGGTCGAGCAGCGGGCCGAGGGTGGCCTTGGCCTGCGCGAGCGGGTCGCCCGCGGCGTCGGCGACCGGAGGAGCGGTGGTGGCCGTCGGGGCCGGGTCGGCCCAGGCCGCACCGGTGGCCAGCGGAAGCGACAGCGCGGCGGCCGCGAGGACGGCCCCGCAGCGCAGTGCCGCCCGGACCCAGGCGGGTCGCCCGCCCCCGGCCGCGCCCGTCAGTCGTCCGCCCGTCGGCTCCGCACGCCGTACCGCCCCGCCCATGGGTCTCGTCCTCCCCGCCCGCCCGCGCTCCGGCGTCCCCGGACCTCCGGCTGATCCTGCCACGGGTTACTCGCCGGAAACAGACCGCACCCGTACGGCTCGGTGAATTTTTCGCCCTGCCCGCGGGGCAACGTGTGAGGCAGCTCTCAGCAAATGGGGCGAAGCGGACGGATCTCCACTAATGTCCTGCTCAGCACGGCGGACGCCACCCATCAGAAAGGTCCCGGCAACCCCTCCGACACCGTCGGAACCTCGATTCCGATGCCAGTTCACCTTCCGTTCACCAAGCGTCCCTACCGTCGCGCACGACACCAACGTCAGTGCGACAACTACGACGATTGTTTGGGTATGGAACACATCTCGTTCCTGGTGGCCGTTGTGATCATCACGGCGCTCGCCTTCGACTTCACCAACGGGTTCCACGACACCGCCAACGCGATGGCCACCTCCATCGCGACGGGAGCCCTCCGGCCGAAGATCGCGGTCGCCATCGCGGCCCTCCTCAACTTCGCGGGCGCGTTCCTGTCCGTGAAGGTCGCCACCACCATCTCCGGTGGCATCGTCAACGAGAAGACCGGCATCCATCCGGAGATCATCTTCGCCGCACTGGCCGGCGCCATCCTCTGGAACCTGCTGACCTGGCTGCGCGGTCTGCCGTCGAGTTCCTCGCACGCGCTCTACGGTGGCCTGATCGGCGCCACCGTGGTCGGCGTCGGCGCCAACGGCGTCAACTTCGACACCGTGGTCAGCAAGATCCTCATCCCGGCCGTCGCCTCCCCGCTGGTGGCCGGCCTGGCCTCCTGGGGCGCCACCAAGCTCGCCTTCGCGATCACCCGCAAGAGCGGCGAGGAGACCGTCGGCAAGGGCTTCCGCACCGGCCAGATCTTCTCCTCCTCGCTTATCTCGCTGGCGCACGGCACCAACGACGCCCAGAAGACGATGGGCATCATCACCCTGACCCTGGTCTCGGTCGGCGCCCTGCCGAAGGGCGCGCTGCCCCCCACCTGGGTCATCGTCTCGGCCGGTGCCGCGATCGCGCTGGGCACCTACATGGGCGGCTGGCGGATCATCCGCTCGATGGGCAGCGGCCTGGCGGACATCACCCCGCGTCAGGGCTTCGCCTCCGAGTCGGCCGCCGCCACGGTCATCCTGACCTCCTCCAGCATGGGCTTCGGCCTCTCCACCACCCAGGTCTGCTCCGGCGGCATCATGGGCGCCGGCCTCGGCGGCCCGAAGGCCGAGCTGCGCTGGGGCATGGTCCGCCGCATGGTCTACACCTGGGGCCTGACCCTGCCCGCCGCCGCCACCGTGGGCGGACTCGCCGCCTACCTGGCCGAGCGGGGCAACTGGGGCGTCGCCCTGGTCGGCGCCGCACTGGTGGCCGGCTCGGCCGCGATGTGGGTCATCTCCCGCCGCCAGCCGGTCGACGCGGACAACGTCAACGACACCACCGACGTCACCCCGGTCGAGGTCGCCCCGGCCGCCGTGCCCGCCCCGACCACCCCCGCCTCGACCACGGTCGCGGCCTGACCGCCGCCGGCTGAGGAGCTTCAACACCATGCACATCAAGTGGAACGCCCTGGCCCAGACCGCCGGTGTCAGCTTCGGCATCACCGTCGGCGTGGTCGCCGTCTTCGCGCTCGGCATCCTGGCCCTGTCCCGCCGCGAGGCCGCGCTCACCGCGCGCCGTGAGGCGGCCGGCCCGGGCACCGCGGTGACCGGCGGCCGGCTGGCCCTGGCCGGCGCGTACACCTGCTTCGCGGTCTGCGGCGCGGCCGTCCTCTACGGCCTGTCGCTGATCGCCAACAAGTAGTCGGAACGCCGGGGGCCGGGAGCGCATCACCGCTCCCGGCCCCCCGGCGTTCCGCGACGCCCCGGCCGGCCGGTCCCGCCTCGCCGTGGGCGACGAGCGCGGTCCGCCCCCGGCACCCCGCGCCGCCTCCCGCGCGAACCGCGCGGTGACGGGGCCCGGCACGCGCGCGGCCGCCCGACAGCACGCCGGAGGGCCGGGAGTGGATCACCACTTCCGGCCCTCCGGCGTTGCGGCACCCGGCGGCGTCAGTCCTGGCCGGTGCGCAGCGCGGTCTCGCGGATGAACAGCACGGTGACGAAGGCCAGCAGCGCGAACGGCGCCGCGACCAGGAAGATCACGCCGACGCCGTGCCCGAACGCGTCGGTGACCAGCGGCACCAGCTGCGCGGGCAGCTTGTGCAGGTCCGGGATGCCGCCGCCGAGCGAGCCGCCGCCCGCCGGGACGCCCGCGTCGGCCAGGTTCTCGGCGAGGTAGTGGCCGACCCGGTTGTTCATCAGCGCGCCGAGCGCCGAGACGCCCATCGCGCCGCCCATGGTGCGGAAGAAGGTGACCACCGAGCTGGCCGCGCCGAGCTCGGCGCGCGGCACGGTGTTCTGGACGGCGAGGACGAGGTTCTGCATGGTGAGGCCGAGGCCGACGCCGGTGACCGCCATGTAGACGGAGAGCAGGACGTAGTCGGTGTCGGCCCGGGCGGTGCCGAGCAGGCCGAAGCCGACGGCCAGCAGCAGCGTGCCGGCGACCAGGTAGGCCTTCCACTTGCCGTACTTGGTGATCAGCTTGCCGGCGACGGTGGAGGAGACGGCCAGGCCGAGGATCATCGGCAGGGTCATCAGGCCGGCCACCGTCGGCGACTTGTCCCGGGCGAGCTGGAAGTACTGGCTGAGGAAGGTGGTCGCGCCGTACATCCCGATGCCGACCAGGACGCTGGCCAGCGCGGCGAGGGTGACCGTCCGGTGCTGGAACAGGTGCGGCGGGATGATCGGCTCGGCGGCGCGGCGCTCGACCACGACGGCGAGCGCGCCGAGCAGCAGGCCGCCGCCGACCATGGCCGCGGTCTGCCAGGAGAGCCAGGCGTAGTTCTTGCCGGCCAGGGTGATCCAGATCATCAGCAGGCTGACCGCGCCGGTGATCACCAGGGCGCCGAGGTAGTCGATCTTCACCTGACGCCTGACCACGGGCAGCTTCAGGGTGCGCTGCAGCACCAGGATCGCGAGCAGCGCGAACGGGATGCCGACGTAGAAGCACCAGCGCCAGCCGAGCCAGGAGGTGTCCACGATGACGCCGCCGATCAGCGGGCCGCCGATGGTGGCCAGCGCGAAGACGGCGCCGAAGTAGCCGCTGTACCGGCCGCGCTCGCGCGGCGGGACCATCGCGGCCAGGCAGATCTGGGCGAGGGCGGTGACACCGCCGGCGCCGATGCCCTGGAGGGCGCGGCAGGCGATCAGCTGGCCGGTGTTCTGGGAGAGGCCGGCCAGCGCGGAGGAGGCGATGTAGATGACCAGCGCGATCTGCAGCAGCAGCTTCTTGCTGGCGAGGTCGGAGAGCTTGCCCCAGATCGGGGTGGAGGCGGTGAGGGTGAGCAGCGTCGCGGTGATCACCCAGGTGTAGGCGGACTGGCCGCCGTGCAGGTCGGTGAGGATGCGCGGGAGCGCGTTGGAGACGACGGTCGACGAGAGCACGGCGACGAAGAGGCCGAGCAGCAGGCCGGAGAGAGCCTCCAACACCTGCCGGTGCGTCATCGGTTGGTCGGTCGTGTCGGCGGCTCCGGTCGCGGCAGGCGTGGCGGTGACGGTCATCGAGGTCCTTCGGAATAGTTGCCTGTGGCAACCATAAGGCCGATGGTTGACCTAGGCAACATTCGTCAAGAACAAGTAAAGCCCGGACCGATCCCGGTCCGGGCCCCTGGCGTCCGCCGCTCAGCCGGCCGGTACGGCCGCCTCGCCGACCACGTCGTTGAAGCGGTGCAGCAGCTCGGCGAAGCGCACCACGTCCTCCTCCGGCCAGCTGTCCATCAGCTCCCGCACCCGGCCCATCCGCGCCGTCCGGGCGGTCAGGAAGCGCCGCCGGCCGTCCTCGGTGAGCGAGACCCGAGCGGAGCGGCGGTCCTGCGGATCCGCCTCGCGGGCCAGCAGGCCCAGCTCCTCCAGCGCCCGGATCTGCCGGCTGATCGTCGCCTTGCCGACCGCGAAGTGCAGGCCGACGTCGGTCACCCGCACCGGACCGGCCTGTTCGACGTAGCTCAGCAGGCTGTACGCCATGCCCTCCAGCTGGGGGTGGACCCGGCGGGACAGCTCGGACATCCGGGCCCGGCCGCGCCGGAACAGCACCCCCACCTCGCGCTCGACCGCCATCAGGGGGTCCTCGCCCCGCCGGTCCTCGACGCGGTCTTCGTTCGGCGTACTCACCGCGCCAGTATCCCGCAGCACACCCGGGGCGCCCCCGGCGCGGGAGAAACCTCGGCGAAACTAGTTCATGCTATTAAGTACCCGGTTTCCCCCCATACGCAAGGAGATGTGCATGAGCGCCCCAGGGCAGCAGGAACCAGGGCCCACCGCGGCACCGGAGCGCACCGCCGGGCCGGAACCGAAGAAGGGCTTCGCCGCCGAGCTGAAGGGCGCGGTCACCCCGCGCGCCGCACTGCTGGTGATCGGCGTGCTGCTCCTCCAGCTGGGCTTCGTCACCTCCTACGTGGGCGCGCTGCACCAGCCGAAGCCGCACGAGCTGTCGATCGCGGTGGTCGCCCCGCCGCAGGTCGCCCCGCAGCTGGTCCAGGGCCTGGAGTCGGTCCCGGACAACGCCGTGAAGGCCTCCACCGCGCCGGACGCGGAGAGCGCCACCCAGCGGCTCAAGGACCAGGAGATCTACGCCGCGCTGGTGGTGAACCCGGCCTCCACCGAGGACGTGCTGCTGGTCGCCAACGCGCGCGGGACCTCCGCCGCCAAGGCCGCCGAGAGCATCGTCACCGGGCTGGAGAAGAGCCAGGGCCGCACCGTCGTGGTCCAGGACGTCGTGCCGCTCGCCAAGGGCGACGCCAACGGCCTCTCCTCCTTCTACCTGGTGATCGGCTGGTGCGTCGGCGGCTACCTGGTCGCCTCGATCCTCGGCGTCAGCGCCGGCGCCAAGCCGGCCAACACCCACCGGGCGCTGATCCGGCTCGGCACGCTGGCGCTGTACTCGCTCGCGGCCGGCATCGGCGGCGCGCTGATCGTCCAGACGATCCTGGACGCGCTGCCCGGCCCGTTCTGGGCGCTCTCCGCCGTCGGCGCGCTGGTGGTCTTCGCGGTCGGCGCGTTCACCATGGCCATGCAGTGCCTGTTCGACATCATCGGCATCGGCGTCGCGGTGCTGCTCTTCGTGGTGCTCGGCAACCCCAGCGCCGGCGGCGTCTTCCCGCCGCCGCTGATGCCGCCGTTCTGGCGGGCGATCGGCGCCTGGTTCCCGAACGGCGCCGGCACCGACGCGACCCGCTCGATCGCCTACTTCGACGGCACCGCGCTGACCCAGCCGCTGCTGGTCCTGCTGGCCTGGGCGCTGGTCGGCGTCGGCATCACCTTCGCCGCCGTCCTCGGCAGGCCCTCGCGCCTGAGCCGCGAGCTGGTCAAGGGCTGAGGCCCCGCCGGGACCGCTCCGCCGGCCCTACCGGGACTGGTCCGCCAGCCGGCCCGGGTCGGCGAGCAGCGCCCGGACCACGCCGACCGCGGCCCCCAGCAGGGGGCCGCGGCGGCCCAGCCGGGAGACCGTCAGCCGCTCGTGCGACCAGGGGCGGACGGTCACCCGGGCGGCCAGCTCGGTGCGCATCGCGGGCAGCAGCCAGGGCGCCAGCTGGGCGTAGCCGCCGCCCAGCACCACCTCGGACGGGTCGAGCAGGTTGACCGCCCCGGCCGCCGCGATGCCCAGCGCGGTCCCGGCGCCGCCGAGCGCCGCCCGCACCTCCGCGTCCCCGGCCTCGGCCCGCTCGGCGAGCAGCGCCACCCAGTCGCCCCGGATGCCCTCGAGCCCGGCCGCGCGCAGCACCGCCGACTCCCCCGCGTACTGCTCCAGGCAGCCGTGCGCCCCGCAGGCGCAGCGCGGCCCGCCGGGGTGCACCGGGACGTGGCCCAGCTCGCCCGCGTAGCCGCGCGCGCCGCGCAGCAGCCGCCCGTCGACGACGATCGCCGAACCGATCCCGGCCTCGGCGGAGACGTGCAGGAAGTGTTCCGGCCCGCCGCCCAGCCAGAGCTCGGCGAGCCCGCCGAGGTTGGCCTCGTTGTCGGCCCGCAGCGGGAGCTCGGCCAGGTCCTCGGCGTTGGCGGCGCGCAGCGCGAGCCGCAGTTCGGCGGCGACCGGCACGTCCCGCCAGTCCAGGTTGGCGGCCCGCTGGAGCAGCGCGCCGTCGGCCCCGACCAGTCCGGGCACGGCCAGCGCCAGCCCGGCCGGGCGCAGCCCGGCGTCGGTGGCGGCCCGGCGGAGCAGTTCGGCGAGATCGGCCATCACGGCGGCGGGCCGCCGGTCCCGGTTGCGGATCTCCTGGCGGCGCCAGGCGCGGACCTCGCCGCGCAGGTCGACCACGCAGGCGCCTAGGTGTTCCACCCCGATCTCGGCGCCGAGGCCGGCCGGGCCGTCCGGGTTGAGCCCGAGCGCGGTGCCGGGGCGGCCGACCTTGCCGCTGGGGGTGGTGGGCCCCTCCTCGACCACCAGTCCGGCCGCCATCAGCTCCTCGGCGAGCGAGGAGACGGCGGCCCGGGTCAACCCGCTCTCGGCGGCCACCTCGGCGCGTGAGCGCGGGGTGCGGGTGATCACCCGGAGTACCAGCGCCAGGTTGGCCCGGCGCATCCCCTGCTGGCTGGCCGGCCCGGTCCCCCGGGGGACGTCCGTCTCACGCATCGCCCTCACCCGCTCCGGCTTCCGCTGGCTGCCCCGGCCGACCCCGTCCGCGAACCGTCGACCGCCCCCGCCTGCGAGCCTATGGCCAGCCGTCGGGGCCCGCCCCGCCGACGGTCGGGACGGGTTGCTCCACCCGGGTGAAGACCCAGCGCCGCATGGCCCAGAAGCGGAACATCATCGCCGCGAAGGTGCCCAGCACCATCCCGCTCAGGAAGTCGGCCACCTCCTGGGTGACCGGGCTGACCCACGGCTCGCGCAGGTCGAACAGGTAGCGCGAGACGATCAGCGGCAGCACGTTGACGCCGATGGCGATCGCGCTCACCAGCAGGAACAGCACCGGTTCCCGCCGCCGCCAGGAGGAACGGAAGGCCCACCGCCGGTTGAGCAGGTAGGAGACGGCGGTGCCGGCCACCGTCGCCACGGTGAGCGCCGCCACCGGCTTGTGCGCCAGCACGGTGAGCCGCAGCGCGTAGTTGATCAGCAGCGTCAGCGCGAAGCAGCCGCTGCCGACCAGCAGGAACTTCACCAGGCTCCGGTGCCGGACCAGGAGGGGTCGCACCCGCTCCGGCACCCGGGCCAGGACGCGCTGGGTCAAGGACGGCACCCTCGCAGTCTGGCACGCGCCCCGCGGCCCGTCCCGTCCGGCGGAGTGCCGGGACGGACGGGCCGCGGGGCGGTCCGCGGGCCGGCCGGTCAGGCCGCCGCCACCAGCACGGCGGCCGGCTCCAGGGCCAGCGCCAGCACCTCCCGGACGTCCGCGACCGGGTGCACGGTCAGCCGCTCCAGCACCTCCGCCGGGACGTCGTCCAGGTCGGGCTCGTTGCGCTTGGGGATGATCACCGTGGTGATCCCGGCCCGGTCGGCGGCGAGCAGCTTCTGCTTCACCCCGCCGATCGGCAGCACCCGCCCGGTCAGCGACACCTCCCCGGTCATCGCCACGTCGTTGCGCACCTTGCGCCCGGAGAGCAGCGAGGCCAGCGCCGTGGTCATGGTGATGCCGGCGCTCGGCCCGTCCTTGGGGACGGCCCCGGCCGGGACGTGCAGGTGCACGCCGCGGTCGCGCAGCGAGGTGACCGGCAGCTCCAGCTCGGCGCCGCGCGAGCGCAGGTAGGAGAGCGCGATGTGCGCGGACTCCTTCATGACGTCGCCCAGCTGGCCGGTCAGGGTCAGCCCGGTGCCGCCGGTCTCGGCGTCGGCGAGCGAGGCCTCGATGTAGAGGACGTCGCCGCCGGCCCCGGTGACCGCCAGGCCGGTGGCCACGCCGGGCACCGCGGTGCGCCGCTCGGCGGGCTCCTGGGCCGCCTCCGGGACGTGGTGCGGCCGGCCGATCAGGGCGCGCAGGTCCTCGGCGCCGATCGCGGCGGGCAGCTCGCGCTCCCCCAGCTCGTGCTGCGCGGCGATCTTGCGCAGCACCCGGGCGATGGCCCGTTCGAGGTTCCGGACGCCGGCCTCGCGGGTGTACTCGCCGGCCAGCCGGCGCAGCGCCGGCTCCTCGACCGCGACCTCGCCGCCGCCCAGTCCGGCCTTCTCCAGCTGGCGCGGGAGCAGGTGGTCGCGGGCGATGACGACCTTCTCGTCCTCGGTGTAGCCGTCCAGCCGGACCAGCTCCATCCGGTCGAGCAGCGGCTCGGGGATGGCCTCCAGCACATTGGCGGTGGCGAGGAAGACCACGTCGGAGAGGTCCAGCTCGACCTCCAGGTAGTGGTCGCGGAAGGTGTGGTTCTGCGCCGGGTCGAGCACCTCCAGCAGGGCGGCGGCCGGGTCGCCCCGGTAGTCCGAGCCGACCTTGTCGATCTCGTCGAGCAGGACGACCGGGTTCATCGAGCCGGCCTCCTTGATGGCGCGGACCAGCCGGCCGGGCAGCGCGCCGACGTAGGTGCGCCGGTGGCCGCGGATCTCCGCCTCGTCCCGGACCCCGCCGAGCGCGACCCGGACGAACGTACGGCCCATGGCGCGGGCCACCGACTCACCGAGCGAGGTCTTGCCGACGCCGGGCGGGCCGACCAGCGCCAGCACCGCGCCTCCCCGGCGGCCGCCGACCTGCCCGAGCCCCTGGTCGGCCCGGCGCTTGCGGACGGCCAGGTACTCGACGATGCGCTCCTTCACGTCGGCCAGTCCGGCGTGGTCGGCGTCCAGCACCGCGCGGGCGCCGGCGATGTCGTAGGAGTCCTCGGTGCGCTCGCTCCAGGGCAGCTCCAGGACGGTGTCCAGCCAGGTGCGGATCCACGAGCCCTCGGGCGACTGCTCGCTCGAACGCTCCAGCTTGTCGACCTCCTTGAGCGCGGCCTCGCGGACCTTCTCGGGCAGGTCGGCGGCCTCGACCCGGGCGCGGTAGTCGTCCTCCTCGCCGGCCGGGTCGCCGTTCAGCTCGGCCAGCTCCTTGCGGACGGCCTCCAGCTGGCGGCGGAGCAGGAACTCCTTCTGCTGCTTGGCGACGCCCTCCTCGACGTCCTTGCGGATGGTGTCGTTGACCTCCTCCTCGGCGAGGTGGTCGCGGAGCAGGCCGAGCGCGTACTCCAGTCGCGCGACCTGGTCGGCCTCCAGCAGCACCTTGAGCTTCTGCTCGGCGGTGACGAAGGAGGCGTAGCCGATGTTGTCGGCGAGCTCGCCGACGCCCTCGATGGCGGCCACCCGGTCGACGATCTGCCAGGCGCCGCGCTTGCGCAGCCACTGGGTGGACAGGCTCTTGTACTCCCTGACCAGTTCGGCGGCGCGCCCGGCCACCGGGGTGCCGACCGAGGACTCCCGGAACGGCGTGGTCTCCACCCAGAGCGCGGCGCCCGGCCCGGTGGTGCCGACGCCGATCCGCACCCGGCGCACCGCGCGGACCAGCGCGGCCGGGTCGCCGTCGGCCAGCCGGCCGACCTGCTCGACGGTGGCGAGGGTGCCGGCCGCCGCGTACGAGCCGTCCACCCGCGGGACCAGCAGGACCTGGGGCTTCCCGGTGGCGGCGGCGCGCGCGGCCTCGACGGCGGCGCGGACCTCGGTGTCCTTCAGGTCCAGCGGGACCACCATGCCCGGCAGGACGACCTCGTCGTCGAGCGGCAGCACGGGCAGGGTGAGCGGTGTGGACATCGATGCCATGATCTCTCCCCAGTCAGCGAACTTGAGTCGACCTGACTAAGGCCACGCGGCCGCCGGATGTTCCCCGGGGTGCGTTCGCCGTGAGCGAACGGTGAAGGATCCCTGGTCCTCCCGTCAAAAACCGGGCGGGGACCGGCTCAGAAGCGCTCCAGCACCGCCGCCCGGCGCGGCGCGGACGCCGGCGCGGGGTTCGTCCGGGGGCGCCCGGCGGACGCTCCGAGCCGGGTACTGCGCGGCCGGGTCCCGTCCCAGCGGCGCAGCCACCGCCACAGCGCCACCCCGGTCAGCAGCGCCGCCGGGTGTCCGACACCGGTGACGAGGTCCCGGTCGCCGGCGATCTGCTCGGCGATCAGCGCCGCGGCCAGCCCGAGCACGACCACCCGCCCGCCCGGCCGCAGCAGCCCGGCCAGCGCGCCGAGGCTGGCCAGCACGCCGTAGCTGACGCCGATGTCCAGGTAGTCCATCGCGGCCGGCTCCAGCCGCCCGCTCTCCACCGCGACGATCACCACACCCTGGGAGAGCAGGGTGGCGCCGATGTGCCCGGCGGCGAAGACGGCGGCCGCCCGGGCCGGGCCGACCCGGCGCTCCAGCGGCGCGACGGTGAGGGCGAAGGCCCACAGGTAGGGCACCCAGTCCGGTCCGGCCACCCAGAAGCCGCTGAACACCAGCGCCCGCAGCGGGTGCTGCAGCAGGTTGTGCCCGTCCGAGCTGGACGCCTCCTGGAGCCGGTGCACGAGGTCCGGGTCGGCCAGCCCGGCGAAGGTGGTGGTGGCGCCGACCACGGCGAGGTAGCCGAGCGCGAAGGGGTTGCGCCGGGGGGTCGGCACCCGCGCGAGCAGCCAGTGGACCGTCCCGGCCCGCAGGCCGTGCCGGAGCATGCCGTACGGCGGCGGCCCGCCGCGCCCGGCGCGCACCTGCCGCTCCGTCATGCCGCCTCCGCTCACCGCCCGCAGCCGCCTCGTCCCCGCGCGTGTCCAACGTACCGGCGCGCCCGGGAAATCCCGCCCCCGCGATTTGTCGTGGTCACGGTACGACCGGCGCCTGGGAGCCCGCTGGGAGAACGCTGTGCGCGGCCGGTTCGCGGGGTGGTCGAATTGGTCCAGACCTTCTCCCCCTATACGGACTCCCATCCCCGCTGACCGGCGGCTTGGCGCCGACTGATGTGCATACATACCGTCACGGAGTGAAAAAACGCCGGGTAAGGTATCGGCCCGTGCCCACTTCCGAGTGGGTCCGACGGTCGGCCCGGCAAGCCGGCCCGCGGGCCGGAAATGTCCGGTCCACCTGCCGGGAATCACCCGCTGTCCGTACGCTGCGAGGTGTGCGGGAGAGGTGAGCGGCGCACGCGCGCTCGCCGATCCCGCGAAACGCGACGGGACGGCGGACCCGGCACAGTCCACGACGGAACAAGACTACGAGCGGAGCCTTCGCCATCCCCACAGAGATGGCCGGCCCGCAGCCCTGGGGGCGGTGGCGTGACCGTGACAGAAATGCAGCAGGACAACCAGAACGCCGGCGGCACGGTGAGCAGTCAGCGCAGAGTGCTGGTGGTCGAGGACGAGCCCACGATCGCCGAGTCCATCGCGGCCCGGCTGGGCGCGGAGGGCTTCAAGGTCGCCGTGGCCCACGACGGCCCGGGCGCCGTCGACGGCTTCCACACCTGGCAGCCCGACCTCGTCGTCCTCGACATCATGCTGCCCGGCTTCGACGGCCTCGAGGTGTGCCGCCGGATCCAGGCCCAGCGCCCGGTACCGGTCCTGATGCTCACCGCGCGGGACGACGAGACGGACCTGCTGGTCGGCCTCGGCGTCGGCGCCGACGACTACATGACCAAGCCCTTCTCCATGCGCGAACTGGCCGCCCGGGTCAACGTGCTGCTGCGCCGCGTCGAGCGCGCCCAGCAGGCCGCCCGGACGCCCGCGCTGGGCAGCCTGCGCTTCGGCGAGCTGGAGATCGACCACGTGCAGCGCCGGGTCCGGCTGGCCTCGGGCGACGTCCACCTGACGCCGACCGAGTTCGACCTGCTCGCCTGCCTCGCCGCCCAGCCGCGCGCCGTGCTCACCCGCGAGCAGCTGCTGGCCGAGGTCTGGGACTGGACGGACGCGTCCGGCACCCGCACCGTCGACAGCCACGTCAAGGCGCTGCGCCGGAAGATCGGCGCCAGCTGGATCCGCACCGTGCACGGCGTCGGATACGCGCTGGAGGCCCCGCTCTCGTAGCGGCACACCTTCGGACACCGGGCCGCCGGGGGGCCCGTGTCCCGGACCGCCGTGCGCACCCACGCGGGGGATCACAGGGGACCAATGACCTTTCCACAGCAACGCAACGGGGATCTCGACGGCAGCCGGCCGCCCACCCTGGCCGCCCGCGCCGCGAAACGGGTCTGGGCCGACATCCGGCCGCTCGACCCGGTCCGCTCGATCAAGGGCAAACTCGCCCTCCTGGTGATCGTCTCGGTCTTCCTGGCCACCGGCATGGTGGTCGTGGCGATCCGGTCCGAGACCCAGATCCGGATCATCATGATCTTCTCGATGATCGCCTCACTGCTCTTCATGCAGTTCCTCGCGCACGGGCTGACCGCTCCGCTGCGCGACATGACCGCCGCCGCCCGCGCGATGGCCTCCGGCGACTACAGCCGCCGGGTCGAGGTGAACTCGCGCGACGAGATCGGCGAGCTGGCCGCCACCTTCAACCAGATGGCGGCCGACCTGGAGGCGGCCGACCGGCACCGCCGCGAACTGGTCGCCAACGTCTCGCACGAGCTGCGCACGCCGATCGCCGCGCTGCACGCCGTGCTGGAGAACGTGGTCGACGGCGTCGTCCAGCCCAACCCGGCGACCCTGGGTGCCGCGCTGGAGCAGACCGAGCGGCTCGGCCGGCTGGTCACCCACCTGCTCGACCTCTCCAAGATCGACGACGGCGTGGTCGACCTGGACGCCCGCCCCTTCGAGGTGCGGGAGTTCCTGGACGGCGTGCTGCGCGGGGTCACCGTGGACGGCGCCACGGCGGGCGGGGCGTTCTCCCGGCGCGGGGACGTCCGGCTCGCGCTGGAGGTGAGCCCGACCGGCCTGACCGGCGTCGCCGACCCGGAACGGCTCCACCAGGTGGTCGCCAACCTGGTCGACAACGCCTGCAAGCACTCCCCGCCCGGCGGCACCGTGACGGTCCGCGCCCGCCCCGGCGAGGGGCCGGGCGCGCTGCTGCTGGAGGTCGAGGACGAGGGTCCCGGCATCCCCGCGGCGGACCGGACCAGGGTCTTCGAGCGGTTCGGCCGCAGCGGCACCGCGACCGCCGCCGGGCCGGGCGCGGACGGCGGGACCGGGCTCGGCCTGGCCATCGCCCGCTGGGCGGTGGACCTGCACGGCGGGCGGATCGAGGTGGCCGAGGCGGCCCGGGGCTGCCGGATCGAGGTCCGGCTGCCCGGCCCGCGCTGAGCGGCGGGTGCGGGACCCGGGCTCCGGGTGAAGCGGACGAATGTCACAGATCCGACACAGAGCTTCGCCCGGGGCCCAAAACCTACTTTGTCCGTTTTTGACCGCATTTGGTGGGTGGTCGGAACCGGTCGCTTCCCCTCCGATCCGGGTTTCTAACGCACATTTTCAGCCAAACCGCAGGTCAGGACTGTGATCTGGGCGACGCCTGCGCCCCGGGGACTGCGCGATCACTGGTCGGAGGCGTAGCCTTAATCCCCGCTGTCCAAACATCCCAAAAGGAAGCGGAAGAGGGCGGTTGCCGCCGTGTCGCCACAGTCCCCTGAACACCCCAACAGCTCGGCAAGCTCCACTGGCTTCGGCCCCAATGAGTGGCTCGTCGACGAGATCTACCAGCAGTACCTCCAGGACCCGAACTCGGTCGACCGAGCCTGGTGGGACTTTTTCGCCGACTACAAGCCCGGTACCGAGGTGACCCCAGTGACCCAGGCCGCGACCCAGGCCGGCGCTACGCCGACCCCCGCCGCCGCCCCCGCGCCCGCCGCAGCTCCGGCCGTCCAGGCCCCCGCCGCTCCGGCCGCCCCCGCACCGGTGCAGCCCGCCCCGGTCGCCGCGCCGCTCGCCGCCGCCCCCGCCGCTCCGCCGGCCCCCAAGGCCGCCGCCCCGGCGCCCGCGCCCGCCGCCGAGGCCACCGGCCCCGAGCTGGTCCAGCTGCGCGGCCCGGCCAAGGCCGTCGCCACCAACATGGACGCCTCGCTGGAGGTGCCCACCGCGACCTCGGTGCGCGCCGTCCCGGCGAAGCTGTTGATCGACAACCGCATCGTCATCAACAACCACCTGCAGCGCGCCCGCGGCGGCAAGGTCTCCTTCACCCACCTGATCGGCTACGCCCTGGTCCAGGCCGTCAAGGCCTCCCCGGGCATGAACCACAGCTACAAGGTGGAGGACGGCAAGTCCTACCTGGTCAAGCCCGAGCACGTGAACCTCGGCCTGGCCATCGACCTGGTCAAGCCGAACGGCGACCGCCAGCTCGTCGTCGCGGCCATCAAGAAGGCCGAGACCCTCGACTTCTTCGGCTTCTGGCAGGCCTACGAGGACATCGTCCGCCGGGCCCGCGCCAACAAGCTGACCATGGACGACTTCACCGGCGTCACGGTCTCGCTGACCAACCCCGGCGGCATCGGCACCGTGCACTCCGTGCCGCGCCTCATGCAGAACCAGGGCACCATCGTCGGCGTCGGCGCCATGGAGTACCCGGCCGAGTTCCAGGGCTCCGCCCCGGAGACCCTGGCCCGCCTCGGCGTCTCCAAGATCATGACGCTGACCTCGACCTACGACCACCGCGTCATCCAGGGCGCGGCGTCCGGCGAGTTCCTGCGCACGATCCACCAGCTGCTGCTCGGCCAGAACGGCTTCTACGACGAGATCTTCGAGTCGCTGCGGATCCCGTACGAGCCGGTCCGCTGGGCCACCGATGTCGCCACCACCCACGACGACGAGGTCAACAAGACCGCCCGCGTCATGGAGCTGATCCACTCCTACCGGGTCCGCGGCCACCTCATGGCCGACACCGACCCGCTGGAGTACAAGCAGCGCAAGCACCCCGACCTGGACGTCACCACCCACGGCCTCACCCTGTGGGACCTGGAGCGCGAGTTCGCGGTCGGCGGCTTCGGCGGCCAGCGGATGATGAAGCTCCGCGACATCCTCGGCCTGCTGCGCAACACCTACTGCCGCACCGTCGGCATCGAGTACATGCACATCCAGGACCCGAAGCAGCGCAAGTGGCTGCAGGACCGCCTGGAGAAGCCGTACACCAAGCCCGAGCGCGAGGAGCAGCTGCGCATCCTGCGCCGGCTGAACTCCGCCGAGGCCTTCGAGACCTTCCTGCAGACCAAGTACGTCGGCCAGAAGCGCTTCTCGCTGGAGGGCGGCGAGTCGCTCATCCCGCTGCTCGACGCCACCATCGACGCCGCCGCCGAGCACCGCCTCGACGAGGCCGTCATCGGCATGGCCCACCGCGGCCGCCTGAACGTGCTGGCCAACATCGTCGGCAAGCCGTACGGCAAGATCTTCGGCGAGTTCGAGGGCAACCTCGACCCGAAGTCGATGCACGGCTCCGGCGACGTGAAGTACCACCTGGGCTCCGAGGGCACCTTCACCGGCCTGGACGGCGAGACCATCAAGGTCTCGCTGGCCGCCAACCCCTCCCACCTGGAGGCCGTGGACCCGGTCGTCGAGGGCATCGCCCGCGCCAAGCAGGACATCCTGGACCAGGGCGGCACCACCTTCCCGGTGCTGCCGATCCAGATCCACGGCGACGCGGCCTTCGCCGGCCAGGGCGTCGTCGCGGAGACCCTGAACATGTCGCAGCTGCGCGGCTACCGCACCGGCGGCACCGTGCACGTCGTGGTGAACAACCAGGTCGGCTTCACCGCCGCCCCGGCCTCCAGCCGCTCCTCGATGTACTGCACCGACGTGGCCCGCATGATCGAGGCCCCGATCTTCCACGTGAACGGCGACGACCCGGAGGCCGTGGTCCGCGTCGCGCGGCTCGCCTTCGAGTTCCGCCAGGAGTTCCACAAGGACGTGGTGATCGACCTCATCTGCTACCGCCGCCGCGGTCACAACGAGGCCGACAACCCGTCGTTCACCCAGCCGCTGATGTACGACCTGATCGACAAGAAGCGCTCGGTGCGCAAGCTGTACACCGAGGGCCTGATCGGTCGCGGCGACATCACCATGGAAGAGGCGGAGCAGGCGCTCCAGGACTTCCAGGGCCAGCTGGAGAAGGTGTTCGCCGAGGTCCGCGACGCCGCCCAGGCGCCGGCCTCCGCCACCGGCGGCAAGCCGGTCGCCGACTTCCCGGTGACCATCCGCACCGGCATCTCCCAGGAGATGGTCAAGCGGATCGCCGCCTCGCAGGTCAACCTGCCGGACTGGCTGACCGTCCACCCGCGCCTGCTGCCGCAGCTGCAGCGCCGCGCCGGCTCGGTCGAGGACAACACCATCGACTGGGCGATGGGCGAGACCCTCGCCATCGGCTCGCTGCTCATGGAGGGCCACCCGGTCCGCCTGGCCGGCCAGGACAGCCGCCGCGGCACCTTCGGCCAGCGGCACGCCGTCCTGATCGACCGGGCCACCGGCGAGGACTACACCCCGCTGCAGTACCTCACCGAGGACCAGGCCCGCTACACCGTGTACGACAGCCTGCTGTCCGAGTACGCGGCGATGGGCTTCGAGTACGGCTACTCGCTGACCCGCCCGAACGCGCTGGTCATGTGGGAGGCGCAGTTCGGCGACTTCGTCAACGGCGCGCAGACCATGGTGGACGAGTACATCGCCTCCGCCGAGCAGAAGTGGGGCCAGCACTCCGGCGTCACCCTGCTGCTGCCGCACGGCTACGAGGGCCAGGGCCCGGACCACTCGTCCGCCCGCCCGGAGCGCTTCCTGCAGCTGTGCGCGCAGAACAACATGACGGTCGCCATGCCGACCCTGCCGTCGAACTACTTCCACCTGCTCCGCTGGCAGGCGCACAACCCGCACCACAAGCCGCTGGTCGTCTTCACCCCGAAGTCGATGCTGCGTCTGAAGGCCGCGGCGAGCTCGACCGAGGAGTTCCTGTCCGGCTCGTTCCGCCCGGTCATCGGCGACACCACCGTCGACCCGGCGCAGGTCCGCAAGGTGGTCATCACCGCCGGCAAGTTCTACTACGACGTCGAGGCGGCCCGCGCCGAGCGCGGCATCACCGACACGGCGATCGTCCGGGTCGAGCGGCTCTACCCGCTGCCGGTGGCCGAGCTCCAGGAGGAGCTGGCCCGCTACGGCGAGGACGTCCAGTTCGTCTGGGCCCAGGAGGAGCCGGCCAACCAGGGTGCCTGGCCGTTCATCGCCATGAACCTGGTCGACCACCTGCAGGTCGTCATCGGCCGCAGCGCCGGCGGCTCGCGCCTGCGCCGCGTCGCCCGCACGGCCTCCTCGGCCCCGGCGGTCGGCTCGGCCAAGCGGCACGCCGCCGAGCAGCAGCAGCTGCTGGAGGAGATCTTCACGCTCTGACCCTCCGGTCGGCCGCGTGAGTGCCTGCACCACGGCCCCCCGTTCCCCCGCATTCCGGGGGAACGGGGGGCCGCCGCCGTTCCGGGGTGCACGGGGTGTGTGCGAAGGTCCCAGCTCTGCAACCAAACCGGCACCGACCTGCGCGGAGTCCTGACGGGTCGATAGGTTATGGAGCGCCAGACCGCCGCCCGGGCGCCCGTCGCCGTGCCCGCTCCCGGCGGTCGGTGGACCTCACCGCTCTCCCAGGGGGATCAACGCATGACCGCCGACACGCCACCCTCCGCACCGCTCCCGCCGGTGTTCCAGCCGTTGCTTCCGGACGACCCCCGGGAGGTCGGCGGCTACCGGCTGTTCGCCCGGCTCGGGGCCGGCGGCATGGGCCGGGTCTACCTCTCGTACACGCCCGGCGGCCGGCCGGTGGCGCTCAAGGTGGTCCGTCCGGAGTTCGCCGAGGACGGCGAGTTCCGCCGCCGGTTCGCCCAGGAGGTGTCCAACGCCCAGCGGATCCACGGCCTCTACACCGCCCAGGTGATCGACTCCGGCGGCCTGGACGGCGACGCCCCGTGGCTGGTCACCGCGTACGTGCCCGGCCCGTCCCTGCAGCAGGTGGTGCGCGAGAACGGCGCGCTGCCGGTCCGCACCGTGCTGCTGCTGATGGGCGGCATCGCCGAGGCGCTGCAGGCGATCCACAGCGTCGAGGTGGTCCACCGCGACCTCAAGCCGGCCAATGTGCTGGTGGCCGGCGACGGCCCGCGGGTGATCGACTTCGGCATCGCCCGGGCCGCCGACGCCACCGCGCTCACCGGCACCGGCTACCGGATCGGCTCACCCGCCTTCATGTCGCCCGAGCAGGCCCAGGGCCGTCCGGTCACCCCGGCCACCGACGTGTTCGCGCTCGGCGCGCTGGCCGCGTACGTGGCGGGCGGCGCCGCGCCGTTCGGCGACGGCCCGGACACCGCGGTGCTCTACCGGGTGGTGCACGAGCAGCCCGACCTGGACGCCGTCCCGGCCGGGCTGCGCGAGCTGGTCCTGCGCTGCCTCGCGAAGTCCCCCGAGGACCGGCCGAAGCCGGCCGAGATCATCGACATCGCCCGCAACCACCCGAGCGTCGGCGGCCAGCTGCGGTTCTCCGACGACTGGCTGCCCAAGCAGGTCAGCACCGAGATCACCCGCCGCTCGGACCTGCCGAAGACGCCGCCCACCCCGCTGCCGGCCGCGCCCGCCGCGCCGCCCGCTCCCCCGGCCGCCCCGCCGACCGGCCCGTCCTTCGCCGCGACCCCGCCGCCGGGCGCCCCGCCGACCCACCAGGCCACCGCGCCGTCCTTCGGCCCGCCGCCGCCCGGATTCGGCCCCGGCCGGCCGGACACCCCGCCGCCGGGCTTCGTCCCGCCGCCGCTCGGCGCGTACGGCGCCGCGCAGACGCCCACCGAGGCGCCCACCGGCCCGCTGCTCGGCACCCCGCCGACCGTCCAGCTGCGCCAGGAGCCGCCGTCCTACGACACCCCGCCGCCCGGGCCGGTGGTCGCCGACCTCCCGGCGCCCGCGCCGGAGCCGGCCCGCAAGGGAGGCGTCTCCTGGAAGGTGCTGCTGACCGTCGCCCTGGTGATGGCGCTCGGCGGCACGGCCGGGGGCGTGGTGCTGATGTCCAAGCTCGACAAGGACGAGAAGCAGAACAGCGCCCGGGCCACGCCGGGGAGCGACCAGCCCGCCGCCCCGCCGACGGCCACCACCCCGCCCGCCGCCACGCCCTCCGCGACCGCGACCCCGAGCGCCACCTCCGCGCCGGTCAGCGCCGCGCCGAGCAAGTCGCCCTCGGCCGGCGGGGTCACCGCGCCGGCCCGGCCGGTCGGCTACCAGCCGGTGATCGAGAACAAGTCGCTCGCCATCCCGGGCACCGAGTACTCCAGCGAGGCCTACCGGATCGACCTCACGGCCGGCACCGTGGTGCCGCGCGGAGGAGACCTGAAGTGGGGGCTCGGCCTCAACCGGGAGTCCACCTCCAACGGCAGCCGGGCCGACTCCTTCCAGAGCGTCGGCGACAACAAGTCCGACTTCGCGGTGATCACCGAGGCCACCACCACCCCCGAGCAGTGCGCCCTCGCGATCGACTCCCGGCCGGACACCGACCTGACGTTCAACCGGGTCACCCCGGGCCGGCTGCTCTGCATCCGCGACCGGGTCACCCGCAACATCGCCATCGCCGCCGTGGAGGTCGCGGACCCCACCACGGGCGCCGCCAAGGTCACCCTGAACACCTACCGCGCGAGCTGACCCGGTCTATCCTGACCAGGTCTTATCCCCACCGGACCGGAGCGACCCGTGTACTTCACCGACCGCGGCATCGAGGAACTGGAGAGCCGGCGCGGCGACGAGGAGGTCACCTTCGAGTGGCTGGCCGAGCGCCTGCGCGAGTTCGTCGACCTCAACCCGGACTTCGAGGTCCCGGTCGAGCGGCTGGCCACCTGGCTGGCGCGGCTCGACGACGAGGACGACGAGTGACCGGATGACCCGGTGAACGGCCGTCGACAGGGCCCGGAGGCACCCGCCTCCGGGCCCTGTCGCACGCTCCCCGTAGGGGCGGGGGCCCCGGGTCCGCTCCGGGTACGCTCCGGGTCGGCCTCGGGGTGGGACTCCCTTGACTTCGCCGTTACGCGATATATCGTCTTTAACAGAGAGAACGCGATACATCGCGAGTGCGACAACGGGAGGCGGCAGAGATGAGCGAGTGGACGGTCGAAGGACCCGACAGGATCACCATCGAGGAGACGGTCCGGACCCTGCAGGTGCGGACCATCGACGGCACGGTCAACGTGGTCGCCGCCGAGGGCCCGGCCCGTCTGGAGGTCACCGAGCTCAAGGGCGAGCCGCTGCACGTCACCCTGGTCGACGGCGTGCTCACCGTCACCTACAAGGACCTCAGCAGCTGGAACGAGTTCGGCGACGTCCTCAAGTCGGTCGAGTCGGTGAAGGGCTTCTTCTCCTCCTTCAAGCGCAAGCGGACCGCCGCGGTCACCCTGACCGTGCCGGCCGGTACCGAGGTCAAGGTCGGCACCGTCTCCGCCACGACGACGGTCTCCGGCTTCACCGGGCACGTCTCGACCCAGACCGCCAACGCCGACATCACCCTGGTCGGCCTGGCCGGCCAGACCGACGCCAGGACTGTCACCGGCGACGTGGACGCCCAGTCGGTGGCCGGCCGGCTCCGGCTCAACACCGTTTCCGGCCGCCTCACCGTGGTCGCCGGCACCCCCGAGAAGGTGTCCGCCAACGCCGTCACCGGCGCGGTCACCCTGGACCTCGCGGCCGCCGCCCCGACCGAGATCAAGGTCAACACGGTCAGCGGCGCGGTCGGCGTCCGGCTCCCCTCGCTGGCCGACACCAAGGTCGAGGCCGGCACCACCAGCGGCGACCTCTCCTCCAGCTTCGAGCAGCTCAAGGTCGGCGGCAGCTGGGGCACCAAGCGCCTCTCCGGCCAGCTCGGCGACGGCAAGGGCAGCCTGTCGGTCACCACCGTCTCCGGCGCGGTCACCGTGCTGCACCGGCCGGACGCCGAGGAGGACGCCCAGGCGGTCGTCCGGGAGCTGCCCGCCGGGGACGGCCCGTCCACCGGCCCCGACCTCACCAAGGAGGCCTGACATGACCCCCGTCTTCGGCCACGGCCGGCTCCGGCTCTACCTGCTGAAGCTGCTCGACGAGGCCCCGCGGCACGGCTACGAGGTGATCCGCCTGCTGGAGGAGCGCTTCCAGGGCCTGTACGCGCCGTCCGCCGGCACCGTCTACCCCCGGCTGGCCAAGCTGGAGCAGGAGGGGCTGGTCGCCCACAGCACCGAGGGCGGCCGCAAGGTCTACCGGCTCACCGACGCGGGCCGCACCGAGCTCGCCGCCCGGCAGGGCGAGCTCGACGAGCTGGAGCTGGAGATCCACGACTCGGTGGCCCAGCTCGCCGGGGCGATCCGCGAGGACGTCCGGGACAGCGCCAAGGACCTGCGCGAGGAGCTGTGGGGCGCGGCCGAGCAGGCCCGCCGCAGCGCCCCGCGCCCGGAGGCGGAGGACGGGGGCGAGCCCGGCAACCCGTGGGCCGGGCCGTGGGGCGACCAGGCCGCCTGGCAGCGCGCCAAGGAGGAGTTCGCCCAGTTCAAGCGGCAGGCCAAGGAGCAGGCCAAGCGCGCCAAGGAGCAGGAGAAGGCCGCCAAGGCCAAGGCCAAGGCGGCCGAGGAGGAGGCCCGCCGGCTGCGCGAGCAGTCCAGGGCGGCCCGGACGGCGGCCCAGCAGGAGGCGCTGCGGATCAAGCGCCGGGTCGAGCAGCAGGTGCGCGACCACGCGGCCCGCGGCGACTGGCCGACCGGACTGGCCGAGGGGCTCTCCGAGCTGACCAAGGGGCTGGCCGGCCTCGCCGACGCGGCCCGCTGGGGCCAGCCGTCCGACGAGAAGGGCGAGAAGGGCGAGAAGGCCGGGCCCGCCGCCGGCGCGCCCGCCGCGGAGCGGGTCACCGTCACCCGGATCGACCTGGACAAGGACGAGCCGGCCGGCGGGGCCGCCCCGGCCGACCTGCCGTCGTGGACCGCCACCGACCCGGCCGGCGACCCGGCCCGGGAGCTGGAGCGGCTGCTCGACCGGTTCCGCGACCAGGTCCGCGACGCGGCCCGGGACGGCGGGGTGACGCCCGAGCGCCTCGCCGAGGCCCGCGGCCTGCTCGGCGCGGCCGGCGAGCGGCTGAAGCGCCTGCTCGGCTGAGCCGGCACCCGGGCGCCCGGTACCCCGCACGGGGTGCCGGGCGCCGGCGCGTCAGGGCGCCCACCGGGCGCTCGTCAGGGCGTCAGGGCGTCAGGGCGTCAGGGCGTCAGCACCAGCTTGCCGAAGACATCACCCTTGGCCATCCGGGCGAACGCCTCCGGCGCCGCGGTCAGCGGCAGCACCGAGTCGATCACCGGCCGGACGCCGGTGGTGGCGCAGAACGAGAGCAGCCCGGCCAGCTCCTCCTTGGTGCCCATGGTCGAGCCGACCACCTTCAGCTCCAGGAAGAAGATCCGGTTCAGCTCGGCGGCCGGCGGGTTGGGGCCGGAGGTGGCACCGGAGATGACGATCGTGCCGCCCGGGCGCAGCGACTTCACCGAGTGCGACCAGGTGGCCGCGCCGACCGTCTCCATCACCGCGTCCACCCGCTCGGGCAGCCGGGCCCCGCTCGGGAAGACCGCGTCGGCGCCCAGCTCCGCCGCCCGGGCCCGCTTGGCCTCGTCCCGGCCGGTGACCCAGACCCGCAGGCCCGCCGCCTTGCCGAGGACCACCAGCGCGGTGGACACCCCGCCGCCGGCGCCCTGCACCAGCACGGTGTCGCCGGGCTTCACCCCGGCGTTGGTGAACAGCATCCGGTAGGCCGTCAGCCACGCGGTGGGCAGGCAGGCGGCCTCCTCGAAGGAGAGCCCGGCGGGCTTGGGCAGCAGGTTCCAGGTGGGGACGGCCACCCGCTGGGCGAAGGTGCCCTGGTAGCGCTCGGTCAGGATGGAACGCGGCTCGTCCGGTCCGACCCCGTGCCCGCTCTGGCCGATCACGGAGTGCAGGACGACCTCGTCGCCGTGCTCGTCGACGCCGGCGGCGTCGCAGCCGAGGATCATCGGCAGCTTCCCTACGGGCAGGCCGACCCCGCGCAGCGACCAGAGGTCGTGGTGGTTCAGACTGGCGGCCCTGACGGTGACCACGCTCCACCCGGGGCGGGCCTGCGGTTCGGGGCGTTCGCCCAACTCCAGCCCGCTCAGCGGGTCGTCGGCGTCGATTCGTGCGGCGTAGGCAGCAAACATGCCCCGGACGATAGCCAGAACGCCCCCGGCCCCGGAACAACGCGTGACTGTGACGCGTGTCCCGGGGCCGGATGGGATGCCCTGGTCTCTCCCGGCGGACGACTACCGCCGCGCGACGCCCTCGGCGCGGGCGGCCTCGGCGACGGCCTTGCTGACGGCCGGCGCGACCCGCTCGTCGAACGGCGAGGGGATGACCTTCTGCGGCGTCAGCTCGTCGGCCACCACGCCGGCCAGCGCCTTGGCGGCGGCCAGCTTCATGCCCTCGGTGATCCGGGTGGCCCGGACCTGCAGCGCGCCCGCGAAGATGCCCGGGAAGGCCAGCACGTTGTTGATCTGGTTCGGGAAGTCGCTGCGACCGGTGGCCACCACGGCCGCGTACTTGTGCGCGACCTCGGGGTGGATCTCCGGGTTCGGGTTGGCCATGGCGAAGATGAACGCGCCCTCGGCCATGGTCGCGACGGCCTCCTCCGGCACGGTGCCGCCGGAGACGCCGATGAAGACGTCGGCGCCGGCCAGCGCGTCGGCCAGGGTGCCCTTGCGGCCGGTGCGGTTGGTCAGCCCGGCGATCTCCGCCTTGACGTCGGTGAGGTCCTCGCGGCCCTGGTGCACCACGCCCTTGCGGTCGCAGACGGCCACATCGCCGATGCCGGCGGCCAGCAGCATCTTGGCGATGGCGATGCCGGCCGCGCCGGCGCCGGAGATGACGGCCCGCAGCGAGCCGATCTCCCGGCCGGTCACCTTGGCCGCGTTCCAGAGCGCGGCGGTGGTGACGATGGCGGTGCCGTGCTGGTCGTCGTGGAAGATCGGGATGTCCAGGGCCTCCTGGAGCCGGCGCTCGATCTCGAAGCAGCGCGGGGCGGAGATGTCCTCCAGGTTGACGCCGCCGAAGGACGGGGCCAGCCGGACCACGGTCTCGACGATCTCGTCCACCTCAGTGCAGGCCAGCGCGATCGGCACCGCGTCCACGCCGCCGAACTGCTTGAACAGGATCGCCTTGCCCTCCATGACGGGCAGCGAGGCCTCCGGGCCGATGTCGCCCAGGCCCAGCACGGCGGTGCCGTCGGTGACCACGGCCACCGTGTTGGACTTCCAGGTGTAGTCGTTCACGAGCTCGGGCTGCTCGGCGATGGCCGTGCAGACGCGGGCGACACCGGGGGTGTAGGCGAGGGACAGGTCGTCCGCGTCGCGTACCGGGACGGTCGCCCGGACCTCCATCTTGCCGCCGCGGTGGAGCGCGAACACGGCGTCGACCGGATCGTCGGTGTCCTGGGTAGTGCTGTGGATGATCTCCGCTGCCACGATGACCTCTTCGTCATTGATCGAGCGAGGACACCCGGCCGACGGAGCGGACGACCCGGCCGGTACCGGCATCCGGCGACGAGTGGCCGGTAACCGGAACCCGGGAACGCCGAAGCGTCCCCGGGGAGGACTGGGTCGGGGCGCCGCCGTCGGACGAGCGCCCTCGGATGAGGGTTTATGGATTTGTCTGCGTTTGTTCTGCGCTGTGCTTCCGGGCCGAGCGTAGGTCGGACGAGGGCATCGCACCCATGCCTTTTCGTCCAAGTCACATGGTTGTCATACGCCTCACAGCCACCTGGGAGCTCCAGGCGCCATGAGAACCGGGCCCCGGCTGCGGCAATGGCGAAACGAGCACGCGCACCCGCAGGAGTGAACGCAGACGCGGAGGGGAGGCCGGTGCCTCGGATACGGAGTCGTCGTCCAGGACTTCCGTTCCTGCGCACCCCGAGCCTGTTGCGGCCCGGCGGTCTGGTTCGAGCGTCGGGGGTCACCCGGTAACGAATTCTGACACACCCGGCCACGGGCGGGGCAGAGCGGGATGGGAGGATCCGTTCTTCCGCCATCTCGCGTACACCTCCGCGACTCCGCGGCGCCGCCCCCTCCCTCCCACAGGAGTCAACCGATGCACCACCGTGCGCAGTCCCGCCGGCCGGCCGCCGCCGCGCTCGCCCTCACCACCGCCGGAGCCCTGCTGCTGAGCGGCTGCGGCGGGGGCGGAGCGGCCGCCAAGGACCCGGTCCACGAGATCCGGGCGAAGCTCCCGAAGGCCCAGCAGACGTCCAAGGTGCTGCGGATCGGCATGGACGTCAACTACCCGCCGGTCGAGTTCCGGGGCGCCGACGGCAAGCCGGACGGTCTGGATCCGGACATCGCCGCCGCACTCGGCCGGATCCTGGACCTGCGGATCGAATACGTCGACACTCCCTTCGACAAGCTTCTGCCGGATCTCCACAACAAGCAGTACGACGTGGTGATGTCCGCGCTCAGCGACATCCGCCCGCGCCGGGAGGGCGTGGACGACGCCGGCAAGCCGGCCGGCCACCCGGTGGACTTCGTCGACTACTTCATCGCGGGCACCTCGATGGTGGTGGCCAAGGGCAACCCGAAGGGCATCCGCACCCTGGACGACCTCTGCGGCAAGACCGTCGCGGTGCAGTCCGGCACCACCCAGGACGAGATCGTCGCCCGCCAGGTCACCGTCTGCGCCCGGGCCGGCAAGCCGCTCACCGTGCACACGTTCGACACCGACGCCAAGGCGCTGGCCGAGGTCGCCGCCGGTACCGCGCAGGCGGGCATGAACGACTTCCCGGTGGCCGCCCACGCGGCGAAGAACACCGACGGCGGCAACCGCTTCGAGGTGGTCGGCTCGCAGTCCCGGTCCAACCCGTACGGGATCGCGCTGCGCAAGGAGGACTCCGAGCTGCGCGACGTGCTGGCCAAGGCGGTCGACCAGCTGATCCGCAGCGGCGAGTACGACAAGATCCTCGCCAAGTGGAACGTCAGCGCGGGTGCGGCCCAGAACGCGGTGGTCAACGGCGGCATCTGAGACCGGGCACCGGAGACCGGGCGGGCGGGGCAGCCAGGCAGGGCGGGCAGCAGGGCGATCTGCATAGGTATACGCAGGGTGACAGGGACACGGTATTCGTCCGAATAGCGGACAGCACACCCCCTCGTTATCCGATTTTGATCTGAATCAGGACCACCTGACCGTCATCAGATGGCAGGATTCCCCCCATCTCGGATCGAGCCGGCCCCTGGTCGAGGCGGCCCGGTCAACACCCACCTCGGCGGACGGTGGGAGAGCAGTACCCGTACCACCCTTGCGCGCAGTTCTCCCTGCCCCACCCGTACAGCGCCGTACGGCCTTTGCTGCCCCGGTGTGCCGCTCCCCCGCGGCGCGCTCCGCCCGACCTCTCCCTCAGGAGGAGATCCCCCATGATCGCCCGTACCCAGCGCACCCGTCTCCTCGCCACCGCGGCGGTGCTCGCGTCCGCGTCGCTCGTGCTGACCGCCTGCGGCAGCAGCAAGTCCTCCTCCAACAGCGGTGCCGCGGGCGCCAATCCGAGCGCCAGCGTCGCGGCCGTGAGCGCGGACCCGGCGCTGGCCGGGCTGGTCCCGGCCGACGTCAAGAGCTCGGGCAAGCTCATCGTCGCCGCCGACGCCTCCTACGCGCCCAACGAGTTCAAGGACGACAAGGGCAACATCGTCGGCCTCGACGTCGACCTCGCCGGCGCGATCGCCAAGAAGCTCGGCCTGACCGCCGACGTGCAGAACGCCGACTTCACCTCGATCATCCCGGGCATCACGGCGAAGAAGTACCAGCTCGGCATGAGCTCCTTCACCGACACCAAGGAGCGCGAGCAGACCGTCGACATGGTCACCTACTTCACCGCCGGCAGCGCCGTCGCGGTGAAGAAGGGCAACCCGGACAAGATCGACCCGAAGGACCTCTGCGGCAAGAAGGTCGCCGTGCAGACCGGCACCACCCAGGCCCAGGAGGTCACCGACGTCCGCAACCCCGAGTGCTCCAAGGCCGGCAAGCCGGCCATCCCGAACGACGGCGACAAGTTCACCCTGCAGACCGACGTGACCACCGCGCTGGTCTCCGGCCGCGACCAGGTGATGATGGCCGACTCCCCGGTCGTCGACTACGCGATCAAGCAGACCAACGGCCAGCTGGAGAAGCTCGGCGAGACCTACGACAGCGCGCCCTACGGCGTCATCGTCGACAAGGGCTCGCCGCTGGCCCAGGCCGTCCAGGGCGCCGTCCAGTCGCTGATCGCCGACGGCACCTACAAGCAGATCCTGGCGAAGTGGGGCGTCGAGGCCGGCGCGATCGAGAAGTCCGAGATCAACGCCGCCAAGAGCTGACCCCTCGCACCACCACACCCCCTGAGGCCCCAAGGTGAATTCTTCCGAGCAGGGGGCGGTGAAATCGCGACGGCCCGAGCCCATCAAGGCCGTCCCGGTACGCCACCCCGGACGCTGGGCCGGAGCAGCCGTCATCGCCGTCCTCGCGGCAATGCTGCTCCACGCCCTGATCTTCAACCCCGCGTTCCAGTGGGACGTCGTCACGGACACGCTGCAGAACGAGCAGATCCTCCGCGGCATCGTCGTGACGCTGGAGCTGACCGTGCTGTCCATGCTGATGGGCGTGGCCGGCGGCGTACTCCTCGCGATCATGCGGCTCTCGCCGAACCCGCTGCTGTCGGGAACGGCCTGGTTCTACATCTGGGTCTTCCGCGGCACCCCCGTCCTGGTGCAGCTGGTGTTCTGGAACTTCCTGGGCGCCCTCTGGCCGAGGCTGTCGATCGGCATCCCCTTCGGACCCGAGTTCTGGTCCGAGTCGACCAACGTTCTGATCCCCACCTTCACCGCCGCCCTGCTCGGCCTCGGCCTCAACGAGGCGGCGTACATGGCGGAGATCGTCCGCGGCGGCATCCAGTCCGTCGACGAGGGGCAGACCGAGGCCGCCCACGCCCTGGGCATGAGCCGCGCGGCCACGCTGCGCCGGATCGTGCTCCCCCAGGCGATGCGGGTCATCATCCCGCCGACGGGCAACGAGACCATCTCGATGCTGAAGACCACCTCGCTGGTCCAGGTCATCTCGCTGTCCGAGCTGTTCACCGCCGGCCACGACATCTACTCGCGGACCTTCCAGACCATCCCGGTCCTCGTCGCGGTCAGCATCTACTACCTGATCATGACCTCGATCCTCACGGTGGGGCAGTACTACATCGAGCGGCACTACGCTCGTGGTGCGAACCGGACGCTGCCGCCCACGCCGTTCCAGCGGCTGCGGCTGCTGTTCGGCGGCCGCCGGCCCGCCCCGAAGGCGGCGAACGACGTGGTCCCCGGACTCGAGGGAGGTGGCCACGTATGACCGACCTGACCAAGACCCCCGCCGACGCCCCCACGGGCGGCCCCATGGTGAAGGCCGAGGCCGTCCACAAGTCCTACGGCCCGGTCGAGGTGCTCAAGGGCATCGACCTGGAGGTCAAGCAGAGCGAGGTGTTCTGCCTGGTCGGCCCGTCCGGGTCCGGCAAGTCGACCTTCCTGCGCTGCATCAACCACCTGGAGAAGATCAACGGCGGCCGCCTCTGGGTCGACGGCGAGCTGGTCGGCTACCAGCAGCGGGGCGACAAGCTCTACGAGCTCAAGGACCGCGAGGTCGCGCTCAAGCGGCGGGACATCGGCATGGTGTTCCAGCGCTTCAACCTCTTCCCGCACATGACCGCGGTGGAGAACGTCATGGAGGCGCCGGTCCAGGTCCGCCGGGAGTCCAAGGCCGCGGCGAAGGAACACGCCATGGCCCTGCTGGAGCGGGTCGGCCTGGCCGGCAAGGCCGGCAACTACCCCTCCCAGCTCTCCGGCGGCCAGCAGCAGCGGGTGGCCATCGCCCGGGCGCTCGCCATGAAGCCCAAGCTGATGCTGTTCGACGAGCCGACCTCGGCGCTCGACCCCGAGCTGGTCGGCGAGGTGCTCGACGTCATGCGCGGACTCGCCGAGGAGGGGATGACCATGATCGTCGTCACCCATGAGATGGGCTTCGCCCGCGAGGTGGGCGACGCGCTGGTCTTCATGGACGGCGGCGTGGTCGTCGAGTCCGGCAACCCCCGCGAGGTGCTCACCAACCCCCAGCACGAGCGCACCCGCGCCTTCCTCTCCAAGGTGCTCTGAGCGCACCGCACCGCGGCGCCCGGCAGGCCGGTCCTGCCGGGCGCCGCCGCTTTCCCGCTTTCGCCCCGCGGGTAATAGGCTATAAGCAATCAGCCCGTTACCGATCTCTTGGAAGGACCACCGTGGAGCTCGCCTCGTACGCCGATCTGGCCGTCCGGCTGGTGAACACCGAGGAGCCCGAGCGCGGCACCGACTCGCTGACCTCGGTGGACGCGGTACGCGGTCTGTTCTCCGACGCCGCACGGGCCCGCGACCTCGCCGACGAGTCCGACCTGCCCCGGCTGCGGGCCGTCCGCACCCGGCTGCGCGGGGTCTTCGAGGCCGCCGCCGAGGGCGAGGAGGTCCGCAGCGTCGACCTGCTGAACAGCCTGCTGATGGAGTTCCCGGTCAGCCCGCTGGTCTCCGGACACGACTACCTGGACGAGGCCGGCCGGCCCCGCTGGCACCTGCACCTCGCCGACAACTCCCCCACCGCCACCGCGCACTTCAGCGCCGTCGCCTGCATGGGCCTGGCCGTCCACCTGACCGAGCTGGGCGCCGACCGGCTCGGCATCTGCCAGGCCGCGCCCTGCCGCAACGCCTACCTGGACACCTCCACCAACCGCTCCCGCAGGTACTGCTCGGACCGCTGCGCGACCCGCGCCAACGTCGCCGCCTACCGCGCCCGCAAGCGACTGGAGGCGGCCGCGGCGGCCGGCGGCGCGGAGAACCGGTAACCGGTCAGGGGTTCGCGAGCTCCTCCGGGCGGACCCAGACGCCGAGCCTGCGGGCCAGTCCGGGCACCCGGGCCAGCGGACCGGAGAGCAGCAGCCGCTCCAGCCGGCGGCCCGGCGCCAGCCAGGCCGGGCGCGGGCGCAGCCGCAGCAGCACCCGGCCGAGCACCAGCTCGTCCGGCACCGCGCCGTAGCTGCGGCTGTCGCTGTCCACCGGCCGGTTGTCGGAGAGCAGCCACCAGCCCTTGGGCCGCCGCCCGTCGGCCCGTTTGACGACCAGCAGGTTCTGCTGGAACGGGTGGCGGAAGACCACCACCGCGCCGGGCCGGATCCGCGCGCCGTACCGCACCAGCAGCTGGTCGCCGTCCCGCAGGGTCGGCACCATCGAGTCCCCCGCCACGTCGATCAGCCCGAACGGCGCGCCGCCCGCCGGGGGGCCGTCCTCCGGTTCCGCGCTGCGTGCCACGACTCCTCCTCCCGGCCCGCGTCCCTCCGCGACCCGCTGTCGCACACCAGTCTGCCGCACGGGCCGCGCGGCGCCGATGTCCGGAATCGACCGGTTCCTGCTCCGCCTTTTGCCCTAGGCCCGCCGCCCGACCGAGAAACCGCAGGGGCTGAAGGGTAATCTCGGGCCCGGGAAGACGATCCAAGGAAGGACTCCCCATGCTCTCTCGTCTGTTTGCACCGCGCGCCACCGCCCACGCCCACTGTGACCTGCCCTGCGGTGTCTACGACCCGGCCCAGGCCCGCATCGAGGCCGAGTCGGTGAAGGCCACCCAGGAGAAGTACCAGGCCAACGAGGACGCGCACTTCCGCGCCCGCGCCGTCATCATCAAGGAGCAGCGCGCCGAGGCCGTCAAGCACCACATCTCGGTGCTGTGGAGCGACTACTTCAAGGCCCCGCACTTCGAGAAGTACCCGCAGCTGCACCAGCTCATCAACGACACCCTGAAGGCCGCCTCGGCCGCCAAGGCGTCCACCGACCCGGCCACCGGCCAGGCGCTGCTCGACCTCATCGCCGAGGTCGACAAGATCTTCTGGGAGACCAAGCAGGGCTGATCCCCGCTCATTTCCCTGTCGAGCGCCCCCGTCCGCACCCGCGCGGACGGGGGCGCTCGCGTGTGTCCGTCACCACAGTCGGCTCAGTAAGGGTTGCCTGGCCTGTGCGCTTGTTATGCTGCCAAGGCGTCCAGAGGGGGAAGCCGGTGCGAATCCGGCGCTGACCCGCAACGGTAAACGGTGCCCCGTGCCCGTGAGCCCGATCGCCCGAGGACGCCGACCTCCCGACAACTCGCCGTGGACTGCGAGGGGATGGCGCCCCGGCACACCCGCGCCCGGGCGCGCCGCCCCGCGCCGTCCGCGGCCCGAGGCAAGGCGCGCACCAGTGAGCAGCACCGCGACCGCACCGGCCACCGCCGCGGCCCCGCCGGGCCCGCGCCGAACACCCGCCGTACCGCTGGCCGCCGCCCTCGCCGCGGCGCTGCTCGTCTCCCTGGTCTGCGCCGTCGCCGTGGGCTCCTCCGGACTCGGCTGGGGCCAGGTCCTGCGACTGCTGCGCGCCGGGCTGACGGGCGGTCGGCTGGAGGCCGACGAGGCCGCCGCCTACGCGATCGTCTGGGAGATCCGGCTGCCGCGCGCCGTGCTGGCCGCCGTGGTCGGCGCCGGACTGGCCGCCACCGGGGTCGCCGTCCAGGCGATGGTCCGCAACGCGCTCGCCGACCCGTTCGTGCTCGGCATCTCCTCCGGCGCCTCGGTCGGCGCCAACGCGGTGCTGATGCTGGGCGCCTTCGCCTCGCTCGGCGTCTGGGCGATCTCGGTCTCCGCCTTCGCCGCCGCCCTGCTCGCCATGGTGCTGGTCTACCTGACGGCCAGGACCGCCCACGGGCTCACCCCGCTGCGGCTGGTGCTCACCGGCACCGCGATGTCCTACGGCTTCTCCGCGCTGACGGCGCTGATGGTCTTCGCCGCCGCCCGCGGCGAGGCCGCCCGCTCCGCCATGATGTGGCTGCTCGGCAGCCTCGGCGGTGCCACCTGGGGCTCGGTGCCGATCGCCGCCGTCACCGTACTGGCCGGTCTGGCGTACCTGGCCTGCGCCGCCGGGCGGCTGGACGCGCTGGCCATGGGCGACGAGACGGCCGCCTCGCTCGGCGTGGACCCGGACCGGCTGCGCCGCGAGCTGTTCGTGGTCACCGCGGCCGTCACCGGCACCGTGGTCGCGGTCAGCGGGGCGATCGGCTTCGTCGGGCTGATGGTGCCGCACCTGGTGCGGATGCTGGTCGGTGCCGGCCACCGCCGGGTGCTGCTGGTCGCGCCGCTCGCCGGGGCGCTGCTGCTGGTCTGGGTGGACATCGTCTCCCGCACCCTGCTGGCGCCCGCCGAACTGCCGGTCGGCGTGGTCACCGCGGCCGTCGGGGTGCCCTGCTTCCTGCTGCTGATGCGCCGTCGCGGCTACTCCTTCGGCGGTGGCCGGTGACCGCCCCCGCCGCCGCCCCCGCCGGCTCCGTCCCCGCGCTGGACCTCGCCGTCGACCGGGTCTCGGTCGACCTGGCCGGCGTCCGGCTGGTCCACGACATCACGCTGACCGCCGCCGCCGGCCAGGTGGTCGGCCTGATCGGCCCGAACGGCAGCGGCAAGTCCACCCTGCTGCGCTGCGTCTACCGGGCGCTGCGGCCGGCCGCCGGCGCCGTCCTGCTGGGCGGCGACGACCTGCACGCGCTCGCCCCGCGCGAGGCCGCCCGGCGGGTGGCGGCGCTGCCCCAGGAGCACTCCGCCGAGTTCGACTTCACCGTGGCCGAGGTGGTCGGCATGGGCCGGCTGCCGCACCGGCGCGGCGCCCTGGCCGGCCCGTCGGCCGGTGACGAGGACCGCTGCGCCGGGGCCCTGCGCCGGGTCGGCGCCGCGCACCTGGCCGCCCGGGGCTTCCTGAGCCTCTCCGGCGGCGAGAAGCAGCGGGTGCTGATCGCCCGGGCGCTGGTCCAGGAGCCCAAGGTGCTGGTCCTCGACGAGCCGACCAACCACCTGGACATCGCCCACCAGTTGGAGGTGCTGGCGCTGGTCCGGGAGGCCGGGCCGACAGTGCTCACCGCGCTGCACGACCTCAACCTGGCCGCCGGGCACTGCGATCTGCTGTACGTGGTCGCGGACGGCCGGATCGTGGCCTCCGGGCCGCCCGCCGAGGTGCTCGGACCCGACCTGCTGGCCGAGGTGTTCAAGGTCCGCGCGACGCCCGTGCGGCACCCGGTCACCGGCGCCGTCCAGCTGCTCCTCGACCGCCTGCCGTAACCCCCCTCCGTCCCCCGCCGAACGCTCTTCCCGAGGACCGCCCATGCGCACCAAGGCCGTTGCCGCCGCCGCCCTGCTCGCCCTCGCGCTCACCGGCTGCGGGGCCGAGATCACCCCCGGCGGTGACGGCGCCGCCACCGCCTCCGCCCACTATCCGGTGACCGTCGACAACTGCGGCACCAAGGTCACCTTCAAGGAGAAGCCGGCCCGCACGGTCACCAACGACGTCGGCATCACCGAGCTGATGTTCGCGCTCGGCCTGGAGGACCGGATGGCCGGCTATGTGATGCCGGACGACAAGGGCGAGGTCGACAAGGTCGCCTGGAAGGACGCCTACCAGCGGACCACGTGGCTCTCCAAGGACCGGATCACCAAGGAGATCGCCCTGGACGCCAGGGCCGACCTGGTCTTCGCCGGCTGGCACTACGGCTTCGACGAGGGGAAGGGCTTCACCCCGCAGACGCTGTCCGGCCTGGGCATCGGCTCCTACGTGCTCACCGAGTCCTGCCGCAGCGGCAAGGGTCCGGAGCGCGGGGTGATGTCCCCGCTGGACGCGCTCTACACCGACCTCGCCAACCTGGGCGACATCTTCGACGTCCGGGACCGGGCCGACAAGCTGATCGCCGACTTCAAGGCGCAGGTCGCCGCCGTCCCCGAGCCCGCGCACCGGCCGGGCGTCTTCCTGTACGACAGCGGCGAGGACAAGCCCTACACCTCGGGCCGGTTCGCCGCCCCGGAGGAGATCATCGCCAAGGCCGGCGGGCGGAACGTGATGGGCGACGTCGCCGACTCCTGGACCACCGTGGGGTGGGAGAGCGTGGTCCGGCGCGACCCCGAAGTGATCGTGATCAACGACTACGGCACCCCGGACGCCGAGGCGAAGCGGCGGTTCCTGAAGTCCTTCCCGCCGCTGGCCGGCGTCTCCGCGATCCGCAACGACCGGATCTTCGTCCTCGACTACGTCGACCTGGTCGAGAGCCCGCGCAACCCGGCCGCGATCACCGCCCTGGCGGAGTACCTGCGCGGCCTTCCGGCCCGCTGAGCCGGGGCCGCCCCGGCCGCCGCGCGGCCCGTCCGCCGGCCGGTTGCGCCGGTTCCGACCGGCGTACGCTCAAAGTACGAGCCGACGGAACCGACCGGAGGAGCGAGAACATGACCACCATGGCCGCACCGTCCGCCTTCGACGTCCGGGCCCTGCGCGAGGGCATCGAGCGCGCCGACGCCCGGACCCTGCTGGCGCTCTACGCGGACGACGCCGAACTGCGCGTGGTCGACCGCAAGACCCAGCCCAGTCACCCGCTGGTGATGCACGGCCGGGACGAGATCGGGGCGATGCTGGACGACCTCTACGGACGCGAGATGAGCCACACCCTGGAGCAGGTGGTGGTCCAGACGGACCGCCTCGCCTTCCTGGAGTCCTGCCGCTACCCCGACGGGGTCCGGGTGCTGGTCAGCTCCACCGCCGAGCTGCGCGACGGGCGGATCGTCGACCAGACCTCCGTCCAGGCCTGGGACGAGAACGAACCGGCCCAGTAGGCTCGGAGCCATGATCCGCACCGCCCTCCCCGCCGACGTCCCCGTCATCCACGCCATGATCCGCGAGCTCGCGGAGTACGAGAAGGCCCTCCACGAGGTGGTCGCCACCGAGCGGCAGCTGCACGACGCGCTGTTCGGCACCGCCCCCGCGCTGTTCGGCCTGATCGCCGAGGACGACACCACCGGCGAGCCGGTCGGCTTCGCGCTCTGGTTCCTCAACTACTCGACCTGGCGCGGCACCCACGGGATCTACCTGGAGGACCTCTACGTCCGCCCGGCCTCCCGCGGCGGCGGCCACGGCAAGGCGCTGCTGCTGGAGCTGGCCCGGATCGCCGTCGAGCGCGGCTACTCCCGGGTGGAGTGGTCGGTACTGGACTGGAACACCCCCTCGATCAATTTCTACAAGTCGCTCGGCGCCGTGCCGATGGACGGGTGGACCGTCTACCGCCTCACCGGGGACGCCCTCGCCGAGGCCGGAACCCGCTGACGACCGGCGCGCGGACGGCGCGCGCCGGAGGCGTGCGGAGGCCGGGTGCAGACCACTGCCACCCTGCGTCGCGATGCCTTACCATGAGTGACTCCCGCACCGGGGCAGGAACGCGGTAACGTCTCGGGCGGACGGCGGCGTCCGGCGACCCCCCGAGGGGTATGACCGGTACGTACCGCACCACCCCTCTGGACAGTTGGGGCGAAGCAGTTGAGCCAAGCAACAGACAGTGCCGCGGCCACCGGCCCGGAAGCACAGCGCGTCACCCAGGAGGTGAGGGTGTCCCAGATCGACGGCGAGCCCGGAGTCCAGGACTTCGTGGAGGTCCGGCTGCCCGCGGCCGGGGCCTACCTCTCGGTCCTGCGCACGGCCACGGCCGGCCTCGCGGCCCGGCTGGACTTCACGCTGGACGAGATCGAGGACCTGCGCATCGCGGTCGACGAGGCCTGCGCCATCCTCCTCCAGCAGGCCGTCCCCGGCTCGGTCCTCTCCTGCGAGTTCCGGCTGGTCGGCGACTCCCTGAAGGTGATCGTCTCGGCACCCACCACCGACGGCCGGGCGCCCGAGCGGGACACCTTCGCCTGGACGGTGCTCTCCGCGCTCGCGGGCGAGGTCGAGTCGGCGGTCGCCGAGGACAAGACCGTGTCGATCAGCCTGCACAAGAAGCGCGGCGGCCCCGCCGCCCACTAGATCCGCCGCGACGACTCGACGACGCGGCAGCAGCACCGAACAAGGGCCGTCCGCCCGGCACCACCGGGCCGGACGGACGGCTCCCGGTACCGCCCCCACCCGGCGGTACGACCAACGAGACGAACCGGGGCCGACGGCCCCGGTGCTCCCGGAACGGAACGGGGGAATGGCCGTGAGTGATCTGGACCGTACCGGCCTCGCGACGGCGGGCCCTGCCGTACCGACCCAGGCGAGCGTTCCCGGCCTCGCCGCCACCGACGAAGCGCACCCGAAGGACGCCCACCGGATGAGCCAGCCGACCGAGCCGACGCCCCAGTCGTCGCCCGATCAGTCGCCCCCGCCCGTGCCGTCGGCCGCGGACCTCCCGGACACCGGCCGCCCGGACGACGAGCCGGACGGCGCCGGCCCGGACACCGAACCGGCCGCCGAGGGCGCCGGGGAGGCCGCCGGGGACGAGGCGGCCGAGGCGCTGCGCGCGGCGGTGCCCGCGCAGGGCCCGCAGCGCAGCGGCGCGCCGGACCGCGAGGCGGCCCGGGCGCTGTTCGTACGGCTCTCGGCGCTGCCCGAGGGCTCCCCGGAGCGCGTCGAGCTGCGCAACCAGCTGGTGCGCATGCACATCCCGCTGGTCGAGCACCTGGCCCGGCGGTTCCGCAACCGGGGCGAGCCGCTGGACGACCTCACCCAGGTCGCCACCATCGGGCTGATCAAGTCGGTGGACCGCTTCGACCACGAGCGCGGGGTCGAGTTCTCCACCTACGCGACGCCGACCATCGTCGGCGAGATCAAGCGGCACTTCCGGGACAAGGGCTGGGCGGTCCGGGTACCGCGCCGGCTCCAGGAGCTGCGGCTGTCGCTGACCACGGCGACCAGCGAGCTCTCCCAGCGGCACGGCCGCTCCCCCACGGTGCACGAGCTGGCCGAGCACCTGGGGATCTCCGAGGAGGACGTCCTGGAGGGCCTGGAGTCCGCCAACGCGTACTCCACGCTGTCGCTGGACGTGCCGGACAGCGACGACGAGTCGCCGGCCGTCGCGGACACCCTGGGCGCCACCGACGAGGCGCTGGAGGGCGTCGAGTACCGCGAGTCGCTCAAGCCGCTGCTGGCCCAACTGCCGCCCCGCGAGCAGAAGATCCTGGTGCTGCGGTTCTTCCGGAACATGACGCAGTCGCAGATCGCCGCCGAGGTGGGCATCTCGCAGATGCACGTCTCCCGGCTGCTCGCCCGGACCCTGGCGCAGCTGCGGGAGAAGCTCCTCGTGGAGGAGTAGGAGCCGCACGACGACTGACGGCCGCTCAGTGGCGGCCGTCGGGTCGTGGTCGTGCCGGAGAACGTGGAGAACGGTGGAAGGCGGCGGCCCTCCGCGCTCAGCCCTCGTGCGGAGCGTAGAGGGCCGCCGTCGCCTTCGGGCTGAGCAGCGCGCCGATGCCGACCAGGCCGAGCAGGCCGACGCCCACCCCGACCGCGGCCATCGCCCCGCCGCTCTGCCACATGTAGTACGCCACCGGCAGGCAGATCGAGTTGGTCAGCACGGCCGGGCTGCGACCCCAGCGGCGGAGCCTGAGCAGCGCCCGGGCGGCCAGCATCGGTGCCACGCCGAGCAGCACGATCACCAGTCCGCCGAACTCGTTCAGGGCGAGCTGCTTGGACTCGCCGGACAGGGCGGCGACCATGTCCCAGACGCCGACGACGGCCAGCACGGCGCCCTCCACGGCGGTGATGGCGGCGCCCAGGGTGAGGGCGGCCGGCCGGTCGGAGCCGGGCGCGGGTACGGGTGCGGAGGATTCTGCGGTCACTCCAGCAGGGTAGCCGCCGGTTGGTCCGTACCGCCCCGTAGGCTGGGCCCATGCGCGCTCTCCTGGTCGTCAATCCGAAAGCGACCACCACCAGCGGTCGGACCAGGGACGTCCTGATCCACGCCCTGCGCAGCGACCTCAAGCTGGAGGTGGCGCAGACCGAGTACCGCGGCCACGCGCGCGATCTGGCCCGCGAGGCGGCCGAGGACGGCACAGTCGACCTGGTGGTCTCGCTGGGCGGGGACGGCACCGTGAACGAGGTGGTCAACGGGCTGCTCTCGCACGGCCCGGGGGACAGGGTGCCGCGGCTGGCCGTGGTGCCCGGCGGTTCGACCAATGTGTTCGCCCGCGCGCTGGGCCTGCCGAACGACCCGGTGGAGGCGACCGGCGCGCTGCTGGACGCGCTGGAGCACCGGCGCGAGCGCGGGATCGGGCTGGGCAAGGCGATGACCGAGGGGCTGCCGGACCGCTGGTTCACCTTCACCGCCGGCCTGGGCTTCGACGCCGGGGTGGTCGGCCGGGTCGAGGAGCAGCGCCGGGCGGGGCGCAAGTCCACCCACGCGCTCTACGTCACCCAGGCGCTCCGCCACTTCGTCACCCAACGTGAGCAGCGCAGATCAGGCCCGGTCTCACTGGAGCTGGCCGGCCGCGAGCCGGTGCCGGGCCTGGTGCTGGCGATAGTCAGCAACACCTCGCCGTGGACGTTCCTGGGCAACCGCCCGGTCTACCCCTCGCCGCGCGCATCCTTCGACTCCGATCTCGACGTCTTCGGCATCACCCGGATGACGGCGTTCGGCACTGCTCGAACGGTCCGTCAGATCCTGCGGTCGCACGGTCCTTCGAGCGATGGAGGCGCGTCGGCCGGCCCTTCCGGGAAGCATGTCGTCTCCTATCACGACGTCCGTCACTTCACCTTGGTTTCAGAGGAACCGGTCCCGTTCCAGGTCGACGGGGACCACCTTGGATCCAGGAGTCGCGTCAGTTTCACAGGCGTACGGCGGGCACTGCGTGTGATTGTGTGACTAGAAGGGCCCTTCCTCCTTCTTCTCGAACGCACAAGCCCCCTTCACTCCATAGAAGTACCGGCTGTGAGCTAGGCGACACCGAAGAATCCAAAATTCCTTCCTGAAGGGGGTTGTATCCGGGCCCGAGGTTTGCGAACCTCTACATGGCGATCGGGACACATCGCAGCGACGGCAACCCTCGAAACCTGGGGGGCCGACCGCGGGGTGTCCCTCGAATCGCCGAATCCCTTCCTCAGCACAGACCTCCCGGGCCCGGTGGGCCTTTGGTCTCTTTTGCTGTTGCGGGATTCGTGAAAGCGTTCACATTCACAAGGACCATCGATGTGCCGACCGGGCAACCCCCGCCGGCAGGAGGAGTTGGACGACCATGGACTGGCGCCACCGCGCTGTCTGCCGCGAAGAGGACCCGGAGCTGTTCTTCCCGATCGGGAACACCGGTCCTGCTCTGCTGCAGATCGAGGAAGCCAAGGCCGTGTGCCGCCGCTGCCCGGTCATGGAGCAGTGTCTCCAGTGGGCCCTCGAGACCGGCCAGGACGCCGGCGTCTGGGGCGGCATGAGCGAGGACGAGCGCCGCGCGATGAAGCGCCGTGCCGCTCGCAACCGCGCCCGCACCGCCTGATCACGCGCCGCAGTACCCGCAGTAACCGCAGCACCGATCAACACATGATCACAGGCTTCCCCTGCACCTCCTGGTGAAGCCTTCCGCACAAAGGGCCTTGCTCGACGAGGCCTCGCGACACCGGCCCGCCCAGCCACTTGATACTGTTCACTTAGAGCAATATTGTGGAGCTGTGGCGCTCACCGTGTGCAACGCACCGGTTGGTGTCGCACCACCCAGAGCCCCCGTTCCGGCCGACTCCCCCCGACGGCCGGAACGGGTTGAGAGGCCCTGTCGACCCACCCCCCCCGGTCGACAGGGCCTCGTTTCTGTTTCTTCCGCCGCTTCCGTCCTTCCCGCTGAGGCGAAGGAGTGCGCGACCGGCGCTCCCGCCGGACGCACGCCCCCCGCGCACCTCGACGCACCTCAGCGCACCGGGATCTCCAGGACCACCTTGGTGCCCCCGTCGGGGCCGGCCACCATGTCGAAGGTGCCGCCCAGCTCCCCGGTGGCCAGGGTCCGGACGATCTGCAGCCCGAGGTTGCCCGCCTGCTGCGGGTCGAAGCCCTCCGGCATGCCCTTGCCGTCGTCCTGCACCGTGATCAGCAGGTACTCCTCCGGCCGGGCCCCGCCGTTCCAACTGTCCGACCAGCCCATGCCGGTGGCCGGCGCCCGGCCGCGCAGCGCGCTGACCTCCAGATTGCCGGAGGCGGTCGGACCGAACGCGTGTTCGAGGGCGTTCTGCAGCAGCTCGGTCAGCACCATCGCCAGCGGGGTGGCCACCTCCGCGGAGAGGATGCCGAAGCTGCCGCTGCGCCGGGTCGCCACCCGGCCGTCCTGGGACAGTTCCATCACCATGGCCAGCACCCGGTCGGCGATCTCGTCGAAGGCCACCTGCTCGTCCAGCGCCTGGGAGAGCGTCTCGTGCACGATCGCGATCGAGCCGACCCGGCGGACCGCCTCGTCGAGCGCGGCGCGGCCGGACTCCGACTCCATCCGGCGGGACTGCAGGCGCAGCAGCGCGGCGACGGTCTGCAGGTTGTTCTTCACCCGGTGGTGGATCTCCCGGATGGTGGCGTCCTTGGTCATCAGCTCGCGGTCGCGCCGGCGCAGCTCGGTGACGTCCCGGCAGAGCACCAGGGAGCCGGTCAGGGTGCCCTTGGGCTTGAGCGGGATGGCCCGCAGGGTGACCACGCCGCCCTGGGCCTCGATCTCGGTCTGCCGGGGGGCCCAGCCGCTGGCCAGCTTCACCAGCGCCTCGTGCACGGCGGCCCGGGAGGGCGGGGCGAGGTCGGCGGTGGTCCGGCCGAGGTGGCTGCCGACCAGGTCGGTGGTGAGGCCGAGCCGGTGGTAGGCGGAGAGCGCGTTGGGGCTGGCGTAGGTGACGGTGCCGTCGGCGTCGAGCCGGATCAGGCCGTCGCCGACCCGCGGCGCGGCGTCCATGTCGGCCTGCTCGACGCCGGGGTAGGGGAAGGTGCCGGCGGCGATCATCTGGGCCAGGTCGGAGGCGCTCTGCAGATAGGTGAGCTCCAGCCGGCTGGGGGTGCGCACGGTCAGCAGGTTGGTGTTGCGGGCGATCACGCCGAGCACCTTGCCCTCGCGCCGCACCGGGATGGACTCGACCCGCACCGGCACCTCCTCGCGCCACTCCGGGTCGCCCTCGCGCACGATCCGCCCCTCGTCGTAGGCGGCGTCCAGCAGCGGACGGCGGCCGCGCGGGACGAGGTGGCCGACCATGTCGTCCTGGTAGGAGGTCGGGCCGGTGTTGGGGCGCATCTGGGCGACCGAGACGTACCGGATGCCGTCCCAGGTGGGGATCCAGAGCACGAGGTCGGCGAAGGACAGGTCGGAGAGCAGCTGCCATTCCGAGACCAGCATGTGCAGCCACTCCACATCGGCACCGGTCAGGGTGGTGTGGCGGCGGACGAGTTCGTTCAGCGAGGGCACAGGGCGAGCGTAGCTCCAGGGGGGTGCGAACGGGCCCCGCGCACCCCCGCCCACGTGCGCCGCGCGCCCGGACACCAGGTTGTCCAGACCAATTTTCGGGCAGGCCTGGACAACCCAGATTGGTCTAGTCCACAATGAAAGGGCACCAAGGAGAGGCACCCCGCGCAACTGCCCTGACCGCGCGCTGCCCCTCCTCGGTCGGACGCCGCCGAACGAGGACCCCGCACAGTTCTCGATCGTCACCGGTGACCGACGACAGCTCCGGGCTGCGGTGCCGCATGGGTTGAGGGTCCCGTGTCGGCGCCGTGGCCCGTAGTGTTTTCCGGACCCGTTGCCGCTTCGAAGCGGCCCGCCCCGGAGGCGAGCGGGCGAACGCCAGAGCCCCCGTCCACAGCTGTGGACGGGGGCTCTGGCGTCGGCCGGTGGCGCGTCAGTGGGTCTCGGTGACCTTGGCGAGCGCGCGGGGGGCGTCCGGGTCCTGGCCGCGGGCGATGGTGACCTCGTAGGCCAGCAGCTGCAGCGGCAGGATCTCCAGGATCGGCTGCACCTCCTCGGGCACGCCGGCCGGCAGCGCGAAGCCCGCCGAGGCGGCCTCGACCTGCGCCTGCTGGCCGACCACGACCAGGTCGGCGCCGCGGCCGCGCAGGCGGTCCAGGACCGGCTGCAGGGCCTCGCCGCCCTTGCCGTCCGGGACGATCGCGATGACCGGGGAGACGTTGTCGACCATGGCCAGCGGGCCGTGCAGCAGGTCGGCGCCGGAGAACGGGGAGGCCGGGATGTAGGTGGTCTCCATCAGCTTCAGCGCCGCCTCGCGGGCGGTCGGGTAGCCGTAGCCGCGCGAGGTGATGACCAGGCGCTGGGCGAAGCGGTAGCGCTCGGCCAGGGCCTTGACCTCGTCCTGGCGGGCCAGGACGCCGGCGGCCAGCTCCGGCAGCGCCTTGGCGGCCGCGCCGTCGCCGCCGCGCAGGCCCTCGACCAGCAGGTAGAGGGCGAGCAGCTCGGCGGTGTAGGTCTTGGTGGCGGGCAGCGCCTTCTCCGGGCCGGCCAGCACGTCGATGTGGAACTCGGAGACCTCGGCCAGCGGCGAGGCGGCGTTGTTGGTGACCGCCAGGGTGATGGCACCGGCCTCGCGGGCCGCCTTGGTGGAGGCGACGAGGTCCGGCGAGCCGCCCGACTGGCTGACGGTGATCACCAGCACGTCGGTCAGGTCCGGCTTGGCACCGTAGGCGGTGGTGGTGGACATCGAGGTCAGGCCGGCCGGCTTGCCCAGCAGGATCTCGATCAGGTACTTCGCGTACAGCGCCGCGTTGTCCGAGGTGCCGCGCGCGGTCAGGAGGACGAACCGCGGCTTGCGGGCGGCGATCCGGGACGCGATCTCGAAGATCCTGGGGGCGCCCTCGTCGAGGATGCGCTGCAGGACGGCCGGCTGCTCGGCCATCTCCGCCGCCATGATCCGGCCAGGGACGGTCTGCGTGTCGGACATCGTGGGTGGGCCTCCGATGAGATGGTTCCACCCCGACCGGGCCGGAATGCCCGGCGGGGACCTCTACGGCGGCGAGTCCGCACACTCGCTGCGGTGAATGCTGCGGCAATCCTACGGGGACCGCCCTGCCGGGGCACATCCGAGGAGGTGATCGGGGCAGGTCGGCGGGTCCGGGCGGGCGCGGAGCCCCTCCCGGCGGTGCGGGGAGGGGCTCCGGCGTCCCGGGGCGGGGTCGGCTCAGCCGGCCTTGTTGATCAGCGCGTCGATGGCGGCGTCCGCCTCCTTGGTGGCCTGGTCCACCGGCTTGCCGCGCAGGATGGCGGTCAGCATGTCGGGCAGGATCTTCTGCTTCTCCACCAGGCCCCAGCCGGGGGCCAGCGGGGTGAACCAGGCGTCCGGCACCGCGTTGGCCGCGGCGGCGGTGGCCGGCTTGTTCTTCAGCGGGTTCAGCTGGGTGAGGTTGTTCGGCAGGATGTCCTTGTCGGCCAGCGCCTGCTCGGACTTGGCGCTGGTGAACATCCGGACCCAGTCGGTGGCCAGTTCCGCGCTGGGCGACTTCGCGGTGACGGCGAGGGCCGAGCCGCCGATGAAGGTCGGCAGCGGCTTGCCGCCCGGGCCGGGCATGGTGGCGACCTTGACCGCGTCCTTGAGGCTCGGGTCACCGGTGACCGGGGCCACGACGCTGGCCGCCTCGTAGCCGTTGCCGTAGAAGGACGCCGCGTGGCCGCGGGCCATCGCCTCGTACTGGTTCTGCTCGTTGACCGCCTGGTCGCCCTTGTTGTACTTGCGCACCAGGTCGACGAAGTGGTTGATGCCCTGCTGGGACTTGGGGTCGCTCAGGGTGCCGTGCCAGGTGCCGCTGCTGTCGAAGCGGGCGATGGCGCCGCCGTACGCGGAGACGTAGCTCATCGCGGCGTACCAGTACGGGCCGGGCAGGTACATCGGGGAGAAGGTCCGGTCGGCCTTGTTCTTGTCCGCGATCTTGTCGAGCGCCGCACGCAGCTCGTCCTCGGTCTTGGGGAACTCGGCGCTGCCGGTGGCCTGCTGGAAGGCGGCCGAGTTGTAGATGGCGACCCGGGCGCCCGCGTAGTAGGGCACGCACCAGAGCTTGTCCTGGTAGGTGCAGGTGTTGGCGAGCGCCTTGATCCAGGTGTCGGAGTTGTCGAAGCTGGTGCGCTCCACCGGCAGCAGCGCGCCGGAGAGCACGTACTTCATGGTCTCGGTGTTGCCGAGCTCGACCACGTCCGGGGCGCCGCCGTCGGTGATCGCCTTGTCGAGCTTGGCCACCTTGTCGGCCCAGCCCTGGTAGGCGAGCTTGAGGGTCACCTTCGGGTACTTGGCGGCGAACTCGTCGTTGACCCGCTGGACGAGGTCCGGCCAGTTCTTCTGGGCGTCGTCCATCAGCCAGACCGTGACGGTGCCGGTCGCGGCCTTCGGGTCCGCCGAGGCGGTCTTGGCGCCGTCTGACGCCGAGCCACCCGAGGAACACGCCGTCAGTCCGGCGGCCAGCGCCATGATGCCGACCGTCGCCATGAACCGACGCTTTCTCACGCCATCCTCCGAGGGTGTTTTAGAGCTTGTGCCCGCCGGCGGCGCGCGGCGCCCGACGGAACGGTGTCCGGGGAGGGGCGGCGAAGAGCAGGGGTGGGCCAATACCACATCCGGCTGAATTGAAATTCGAACCGGATGGACTGGAGCCTGGCCTAGACCACAGTTGGTGTCAACGCCAAATGGCCTGGCGGCCAAGGCCGTTGCAGACCTGTTGTACCCCGTGGCGATCAGTCGCTCCGTGGTCACCCTAAGTAGAACTTAAGGCTGCCTTAAGGACGATTTGAGGGAACATCGTCATCTCGCGAAGCCGCAGGTCACACGGCGTTCACGGGACGCGGAACGCAGCGGGCCCGCCATGCGACATGCGCATGACGGGCCCGCTGGAACAGGTGCCTCCGGGCACCCGGTGTGACGTCCGACGAGGACTCAGCCGATCGCCCCCGGCTGCCCGGTGAGCACCTCGACCGCGGCCAGCCCGCAGACCCGGGCGGCGCCGTGGGTGGCGATGTACAGCGCGCCGACCGGCTCGGACTGCGGCAGGCCCATCTCGACCACCGCGGCGTCCGGACGGGCCGCCACCAGGCGGGCCAGCGCGGCCGTCATCCACTCGTGGCGGTGGGCGTCGCGGACCACCAGCACCAGGCGGCGGTCGGCGGCCTCGGCCAGCACCTCGGACACCACCGCGTCCAGCACGCCGGCCTCGGCGGCCTCGGAGCCGACCTCGCGGGTCCGGGTGCCCGGGAAGCGGTCGGCCAGCATGCCGGCCACGCCCCACGGGGTGACGTCGCCGACGGCGATGTTCGGCTCGGAGGAGAACGAGGCCACGAACGGGCGCTCGGTCACCGGCAGCACCTCCCGGCCCGGCGCGCGGACCACCCGCAGCGCCCGGCGGGCCGCCCGCAGGCCGACCGCGAGGTCCGCCTCCGGCCGCTCGCCCTGGGCCGCGATCCGGGCCCAGCTGCCGAGCGCGCGCACCCGGGCGGCCGCGTCGGCGAGCCGCTCCTCCGGGAGCCGGCCGGACTGCACGCCCGCCACGATGGCGTCGCGCAGCATCAGCACGGTGTCCTCGTCGGCCAGGCCGCCGCCCACGCAGATCGCGTCCGCGCCGGCCGCCAGGGCCAGCACGGTGCCCTCGCCCATGCCGAAGGTGTCGGCGATGGCGCCCATCTCGATCGCGTCGCTGACGATCAGGCCCTGGTAGCCCAGGCCGCCGTCCTCGGGGGCCGCGCGCAGCAGGTCGCGCAGCACGGCCGGGCTGAGCGTGGCGGGCAGCTTGGGGTCGAGCGCCGGGATCATGATGTGGGCCGTCATCACGGCCTTGGTGCCGGCGGCGATCGCGGCCTGGAACGGGATCAGGTCGCGGGCGCGCAGCACGTCCAGGTCGACGTCGATGACCGGCAGGCCGTGGTGCGAGTCGACCGCGGTGTCGCCGTGGCCCGGGAAGTGCTTGGAGCAGGCCGCGACACCGGCCGACTGCAGGCCCTCCACCCAGGCGGCGGTGTGCCGGGCGCACAGCTCCGGGTCGGCGCCGAAGGAGCGCACGCCGATGACCGGGTTGCGCGGGTTGGAGTTGACGTCCGCGGTGGGCGCCCAGTTGTAGTTGACGCCGGCGGCGGCCAGCGCGCGGCCCAGCTCGCGGGCGACGTCACGGGTCAGCGCCGGGTCGTCGATGGCGCCGAGGGCGAGGTTGCCCGGCCAGGACGAGCCGGAGCCCGCCTCCAGCCGGGTGACGTCACCGGACTCCTCGTCGATGGCGATCAGCAGGTCGGGGTTCTCGGCCCGCAGCGCGGCCGTGAGCGCGGCGAGCTGGCCGAGGTCGGCCACGTTGCGGTCGAACAGCGCGACCGAGCCCAGACCGGCCGCCAGGTGGCGTCGCAGCCACTCCGGCGGCTCGGTGCCGACGAAGCCGGGCTGCAGGACGGTCAGCGCGTCGCGGTGCAGCTGGTCCGAGGCCGGGAGGGTGGGAATGAGGATGCTCACGGGGGATCAGCCCTTCACGGCGCCGTCGGTGAGGCCACCGACCGCCTTGCGCTGCAGGAAGACGAACAGGATCAGCACCGGGAGGGCGAACAGCGTCGACGCCGCCATCGTGGCGCCCCAGTCGTTGCCGAAGGCGGTCTGGAAGGAGGACAGCCACAGCGGCAGGGTCTGGCCGTCGGTCTTGTTGATGATCAGGACGAGGGGGAACTCGTTCCAGGCCGTGATGAAGCCGAACAGCGAGGTGGACATCAGGCCCGGCGCCAGCAGCGGGAAGATCACCTTCACGAAGGCCTGGGTGCGGGTGCAGCCGTCCACCATCGCCGACTCCTCCAGCTCCTTCGGCACCGCGGCGATGAAGCCGCGCAGCGTCCAGATGGTGAAGGGCAGCACCATCATCATGTAGAAGGCGGTGAGCGGGACGAGGCTGTTCAGCATGTCGTTGTCGCGGGAGATCAGGTAGACCGCGATGGTCATGACCTCCCAGGGCGCCATCTGGGCGGCCATGATGACCAGGACGAAGGTCTTGCGGCCGCGGAACTTCATCCGGGCGATGGCGAAGGACGCCAGGGTGGCGATCACCAGCGAGATGGCCACCGCGAGCACGGTGACGATGAAGCTGTTGGCGGTGTACGTCCAGAACTTCGGGACGTTGACCGCGGTCTTGAAGTGCTCCAGGGTCGCGTCGAACGGGACGAACACCGGCGTCGCGCTGACGATGTCCTTCGTCGGCTTGAAGGCCGTGCTGATCATCCAGTAGACGGGGAACACGAAGAAGACGAAGAGGACGACCGCGATGACGTTCGGCCAGGTGCGTCCGATGAGCGAGCGCCTCACAGCTCGTCCTCCTGCTTCAGAATGATCCGGAAGTAGTACGCCATCAGGACGCCCAGGATCAGGATGGTGAGCACCGCGATCGCGGCACCGGTGCCGTAGTGCTGGCGGCCGGAGCCCTCGAGGAAGGCGTGGATCGGCAGCGTGCGGGTGAGCCCGTCGGGGCCGCCGGCCTTGATCGCGTAGATCTGGGTGAACGCCTTGAAGATCCAGATGACCTCGAGGAACGTCGTGGCCAGGAAGAAGGGCTTCAGGTTGGGGAACATCACCGAGGTGAAGATCTTGACCGGGCCGGCGCCGTCCATCCGGGCGGCCTCGTAGAGCTCCTTCGGGATGGTGGTCAGCGCCGCGTACATGTTGAACGCCACGAACGGGATCGAGCCCCAGACCAGCAGCAGGAGGATCACGAAGAAGGTCGAGTACTGGGTGCTGGTCCAGTTGTAGGCGGCCATCGAGTGCCAGCCCAGGGCGTCCAGGATCCAGTTCACGACGCCGAAGCGGGCCTCGAACAGCCAGGTGTAGACGGTGGTCGAGGCGACCACCGGCATCGCCCAGGCGAGCAGCAGGCCGATCGACAGCAGCAGCCGCATCTTCTTGCCGAGCCGGTTGAGCAGCAGGCCGACCAGCGCGCCGCCCACCATGATCAGGAAGACGTTGAGCGCGGTGAACGCGACGGACCGGCCGGTGACCGACCAGAACTCCGGGTCGGACAGCTGCTCGGTGTAGTTCTCGAAGCCGTTCCACTCGGTCAGGTGCTGGACGAGCTGGCGCGCGTTCAGGTTCTGGAACGACACCAGGACGGTCTTCAGCAGGGGCCAGCCCAGCAGGCCCAAGGTGGCCAGGGTGGCCGGCAGGAGCAGCAGGTACGGCGCGAACCGGGAGCCGAGGCTCCGGCCGTCCGCCGGTCTGGTGCTCTTCTTCGGGGTGCCGGAGCCGCCACCGCGTGCGGCACCCGTCTCAATAGTGGCCACAGCAGCCTTCCCTGAATCCGGGGACTGTGTCTGCACCCGCTCCGAATGCACAGCCATCGTTCTCTCTTCCTAACAACCCGACCACGACGGACAGGCGCCGCTCACCGGCTCCCCGCCGGGAGCCGGTGAGCGACGCCGCTCGACTGCTTACTGCTTGGCGTTCAGGCGCTTGGCGATCTCTTCGTCCGCCTTCTTGGCCGCGGCGTTGTAGTCGCCGGTCAGGGCCCCGGTCAGGAACTCCTTGATCGGGTTCGGGTCGTTCTCCACGGCCGCCCAGTTCGGGGTGGTCGGGGTGATGCCACCGACACCGGAGGCCAGCTTCGCGGCGGAGGCGAAGTCGCCGACGACCTTGTCGTTGAGCGAGGCCTTGTTCGGGATGAGACCCGCGGCGGCGACGGCGCCCTCGTTCTTGTCGTTCAGGGCGATCTTCAGGAAGTCCTTGGCCATGTCGGTGTTCTTGCTGGCCTGGGCGATGGCCAGGTTGGAGCCACCGAGGAACACGCCGGAGGGCTTGTCGGCGGTCTTGCCCGGGAGCGGGAAGAAGCCGATCTTGTCCTTGGCCATGGCCTTCTCGTCCGGGAGCTCCCAGCCGAGGCCGATGATCGCACCGACGTTGCCCGCGCCGAAGACGTCCTTCTGCTGCGGCTTGGCCTCGTCCTTGTCCTTGAGACCCGTGGTCGAGAAGCTCTGGATCTTCTTGTAGGTCTCGAAGGCCTTCTGCGCCTCAGGGCTGGACAGGCCGCCGACCCACTTGTCGCCCTCCTTCTTCGCCAGCTTGCCACCCTCGCTGGTGAGCAGGCCGAAGTAGACGTACCACTCCTGGCCCGGCATGTAGAGCGGGTCGACGACGCCCTCGGTGGCCTTGAGCTTCTCGAGGGAGGTGTAGAACTCCTCCAGGGTCTTCGGGGTGGCGGTCAGGCCGGCCTTGGCCCACAGGTCCTTGTTGTAGGAGACCACGCGGTTGGTGACGAACCACGGGGCGGCGTACTGCTTGCCGTCCAGGATCGCGGACTCGCTCTGGTTGGCGGCCCAGTCGGCACCGCCGATGGCGGCCTTGTCCTTGGTGATGTCCAGCAGGCCACCGGTGGCGGCGTAGCCGGCGGTCTGGGTGTTGCCGACCTCCAGGACGTCGACGGAGCCCTCGGACAGCGCGGCGGTGACCTTGGGGCCGATGCCGGTCCATTCCTGGATCTGGTACTCGACCTTGGAGCCCGGGTAGGTGGTCTCGAACTCGGTCTTGACCGCCTCGTCCCAGCCCTTGGGGGCGGAGCCGGACATCAGCCACACCTTGAGCGTCTTGCCGTTGTACTTACCGGCGGCAGCGGACGAGTTGCCCGACGCGTTCGTGTTCTCGTCCTTCTTGGCGTCCGAGCCGCAGGCCGCGAGACCAACAACCATGGCCGCGACGCCGACCGCCGCGATGAGCTGACGCTTCACGCCATCCTCCTGAGGGATGCCTTGGTTACCCCCGTCGGGTGGCAGCGGCATACCCACACACAGTGGGAGGAATGGTGCCGCGGACTCCATCGAACGGGTGGGGGGATTCATAGTGACCGGCCTAGTGGTGTAGACCAGATGCCTGGAGCTTGGCCTAGACCAATGGGCCTGTCAACGGCTGTTCGTCCGATCCGGACCACCCGTTATCAAGCCGACACCGCACATCGTTCATCGCGTGATGAGGTATTCGTTCCGTAGCCATACATGCAACGATGTGAGCCGTTAATGATGTGGTGGGGCTTCGCGAGAGCTCTGCGAGAAGTGGAGACAGGTCCGATGAGCAGCGACGGGGGCAGCACGGCCCAGGTCAACGACCCCCAGGCGAGGAATCCCGCCCCCCAGGGCGGCACGGACCCGACCGCCCGGGTGCCGAAGTACTACGGCCTCAAGCGCCATCTGCTGCAGCTTACCGAGACCCAGCCCGCCGGTACCCCGGTCCCCCCGGAGCGCGCGCTGGCGGCGCAGTTCGACACCTCCCGCACCACGGTCCGCCAGGCCCTGCAGGAGCTCGTCGTCGAGGGGCGGCTGGAGCGCATCCAGGGCAAGGGCACCTTCGTCGCCAAGCCCAAGGTGGCCCAGGCCCTCCAGCTCACCTCCTACACCGAGGACATGCGGGCCCAGGGCCTGGAGCCCACCTCCCGGCTGATCGAGATCGGCTACATCTCCGCCGACGACCGGCTGGCCCCGCTGCTGGACATCAAGCCCGGCGGCCGGGTGCTGCGGATCGAGCGCCTGCGGCTGGCCAACGGCGACCCGATGGCCATCGAGGTGGCCCACCTGTCCGCCAAGCGCTTCCCGGCCCTGCGCCGCAATCTGGCCAAGCACAACTCGCTGTACACCGCGCTGCGCGAGGTCTACGGGGTGACCGTGGCCGAGGCCGAGGAGACCATCGAGACCACCCTCGCCAACCCCCGCGAGGCCGGGCTGCTCGGCTCCGACCTCGGCCTGCCGATGCTCCAGCTCTCCCGGCACTCCTTCGACCCGGACGGGGACCCGGTCGAGTGGGTGCGCTCCATCTACCGCGGCGACCGCTACAAGTTCATCACCCGGCTCAAGCGGCCGGAGTAGTCCGACCCGGCGCGTCCGCGCTTCCGGGCCCCGGCGTGCGAGTGGCGCGCGCCGGGGCCCGTCGCGTTCCCCCGGCGCGCGGAGGATCCGGATGGCGGGAAGTTGTCCCGGATCCAGTGACACGGATCACCCGATGCTCTAGATTCCGCATCCGTACTGACTGCCGATCACCAGTGGTGCTGCTCGGCGGACTCACGGGGGCGCGCGATTCCCCGGGGGTTGCGGCGCCGGCGAGGTGAGCCCTCCGAAGCGGAGCCGAACCATGTCGTCAGACCTCACCGACCGACCTGTCATGCCCGAGCCAGACGAGCCCGGGGGCCGCGGCCTCCCGGCGATCACCCCCGAGCGGGTCCTGGCCGCGCTCGCCCTGCTGGTGCCGATCGTCGCGATGCTCTGGGTGGGCTCGTACGACAAGCCCGACCCCGAAGTGGGCGGCGTCCCCTTCTTCTACTGGTACCAGCTGCTCTGGGTGCCGGTCTCGGCCGTCTTCACGGTCGCCGCCTACCTGCTGATCACCCGGGACGAGAAGGCCCGCCGGGCCGCCCGGGCGCGGAAGGCGGGTGGCGCCCGGTGAACGGGGTCAACGTGCCCGCGCTGACGGTGTTCGTCCTCTTCTTCGCACTGGTCACCGTGATGGGCTTCCTCGCCTCCCGGTGGCGGCGCGCCGACGACGCGCTCCACCTCGACGAGTGGGGGCTCGGCGGGCGCAGCTTCGGGACGTGGATCACCTGGTTCCTGCTCGGTGGCGACCTCTACACCGCGTACACCTTCGTCGCCGTCCCCGCCGCGGTCTACGCGACCGGCGCCGCGGGCTTCTTCGCCGTCCCCTACACGATCATCGCCTACCCGCTGGTCTTCCTCTTCCTCCCCCGGCTCTGGTCGGTCTCGCGGGTGCACGGCTACGTCACCCCGGCCGACTTCGTACGCGGGCGCTACGGCTCCCGGCCGCTGTCGCTGGTGGTCGCGCTCACCGGCATCCTCGCCACCATGCCGTACATCGCGCTCCAGCTGGTCGGCATCCAGGCGGTGCTGGACGTGCTGGGCGTCGGCGGCGGCGAGAGCGCCAACTGGTTCGTCAAGGACCTGCCGCTGTTCATCGCCTTCGGCGTGCTCGCCGCGTACACCTACTCCTCGGGGCTGCGCGCGCCGGCGCTGATCGCCTTCGTCAAGGACACCCTGGTCTATCTGGTGATCATCGTCGCGGTGATCTACATCCCGATCCGGCTCGGCGGCTACGGCCACATCTTCGACGCGGTCGGCGAGCGGTTCAGCGCCCCCAAGTCGGCCGGCTCGCTCACCCTGCCGGAGAACAAGCAGTGGACGTACGCCACGCTGGCGCTCGGCTCGGCGATGGCCCTGTTCCTCTACCCGCACTCGGTGACCGGCGTGCTGGCCAGCAAGTCCCGCAACACGGTGCGCCGGAACATGGCGATCATGCCCGCGTACTCGCTGATGCTGGGGCTGCTGGCACTGCTCGGCTTCATGGCGATCGCGGCCGGGATCGGCAAGGGCGACAAGAACTTCAACACCCAGCTCTCGGTGCCGCAGCTGTTCGAGAACATGTTCCCCGACTGGTTCACCGGCGTCGCCTTCGCGGCGATCGGCATCGGCGCGCTGGTGCCGGCGGCGATCATGTCCATCGCGGCGGCGAACCTGTTCACCCGCAACGTCTACAAGGAGTACCTGAGGCCCTCCGCCACCCCGGCCGACGAGACCCGGATCGCCAAGCTGGTCTCGCTGCTGGTCAAGGTCGGCGCGCTGGTCTTCGTGCTCGGCATGGACAAGCAGGCGGCGATCAACCTCCAGCTGCTCGGCGGCCTGTGGATCCTGCAGACCTTCGTCTCGATCGTCGGCGGCCTGTTCACCCGCTGGTTCCACCACTGGGCGCTGCTCGCCGGCTGGGCGGCCGGCATGGTCTACGGCACCTGGGAGGCCTACGGGATCGCCAGCCCCAAGACCAAGCACTTCGGCGGGAACGCCGCCGAGATCCCCGGCATCGGCGAGATCGGCTACATCGGGCTCACCGCCTTCGTCCTCAACCTGCTGGTCTCGGTGGCGCTCACGCTGGTCCTGCGCGCTGTCAAGGCGCCGGACGGTCCGGACGAGACCCGGCCGGGTGACTACAGCGCCGAGGGCGGCGACGAGGAGCCCGAGGACGCGCCGGAGCCCGTGGCGGCGCACTGATACGCCCCACGCGCCCTGTGGTCGCGCCGTCTCCTCCGTCAACACTGGAGGGGGCGGCGCGATCATATGTATGAACAGCCGTGTGCATGGGGCACCACACTCAGGGCACCAACCAGACCGGACCGGCAACCGGCCGGCAACTGATCGACCCACGGGGAGCGGCGGCAATGGCAGAACTCGGCACCACCCGCAACGGCCAGCACCACACCGACGGACGGCACCGGCCGACCGCCCCGCACCGGACCGCCGGCGCCCTCGCGCCCGGCGCGGCCGTCGGGGCGCCCCCCGTCCCCTCCGTCCTGATCGCCACCCGCCACGGCGAGTCCACCGCCAACGTCGAGTTCCAGCTCGCCGAGGCGGCCGGCGCGCTCAGCGTGCCGATCAGCAGCCGGGACGCGGACATCCCGCTCTCCCTGCACGGCCAGCAGCAGGCCCACGCGCTCGGCCGCTGGTGGGCCGGCCTGCCCAGCGCCGACCGGCCGCGCAGCGTCTGGTGCTCGCCCTACGTGCGCACCGCCGAGACCGCCCGGATCGCGCTCGCCCAGGCCGCCGGCCTCGGCGCCGTCCCGGTCTCGCTGGCCGTCCGCTACGACGAGCGGCTGCGCGACCGCGAGCTCGGCATCCTGGAGATGCTGCCCAAGGCCGCCATCGAGACCGGGCACCCCGGGGAGGCCGCCCGGCGGCGGAAGATGGGCGAGCTGTACTACCGCCCGCCCGGCGGCGAGTCCTGGGCCGATGTGGCGCTGCGGGTGCGCAGCGTGCTGCGCGACATCTGCGCGGAGGAGGCCGGGCGGCCGGTGCTGCTGGTCGCCCACGACTGCACGGTGCTGATGCTCCGCTACGTGCTGGACCGGCTCACCGAGGAACAGCTGACCGCGCTGGAGCCGGTGCGCAACTGCTCCGCGAGCGTCTGGCGGGCCGAGGGCGGCCGGCTGCGGCCGGACCGGTGGAACCAGACCGGGCACCTGGAGGACACCGACTGAGCGTCCCCCGGGGCGCCGGGGCTCAGACCCGGGTGGCGACCGCCGCGGCGGGCTCGGCGAAGCAGCGGCGGTAGGCCAGCGGCGTGGTGCCCAGCCGGCGGCCGAAGTGGTGGCGCAGGGTGGCCGCGTTGCCGAAGCCGCAGCGGGCGGCGATGGCGTCCACCGGCTCGGTGGTCGACTCCAGCAGCCGCTGGGCGAGCAGCAGCCGCTGCCCGATCAGCCAGCGGTGCGGGGTGGTGCCGGTCTCCTGGTGGAAGCGCCGGGCGAAGGTGCGCGGCGACATGTGGACCCGGGCGGCCAGCTGCTCGACGGTCGACTCCTCGTCCAGGTGGTGGCGCATCCAGTCGAGCAGCGGGGCCAGCGACTCACCGTCGCCCTCCGGCAGCGGCCGGTGCACGAACTGGGCCTGCCCGCCCTCCCGGTGCGGCGCCACCACCATCCGCCGGGCGATCCCCCGGGCCACCTCGGCGCCCTGCGCCTTGCGCACCAGGTGCAGGCAGGCGTCGATGCCGGCCGCCGTGCCGGCGGAGGTGATCACCGGGTCGTCGTCCACGTAGAGGACGTCCGGCTCGACGGTGGTCCTCGGATGGCGGGCGGCCAGTTCGGTGGTGTACCGCCAGTGCGTGGTGGCCCGGCGGCCGTCCAGCAGCCCGGCGGCACCGAGCACGAAGGCCCCGCTGCAGATGGACAGCGCCCGGGCGCCGCCCTCGACGGCCGCCCGCAGCGCCTCCAGCAGCGGCTCCGGGTAGTCGCCGCGCAGCGAGGAGGCGGTGACCACCACCAGGTCGGCGGCGGCGAGCCGTTCGGGACCGTGCGGGACGTCGATGGCGAAGCCGGCGTGGGTGCGGTGCGGGCCCGGACGGGCGCCGGCGATCGCGAAGTCGTACGCGGGCAGCCCGTCCTCGCTCCGGTCCAGCCCGAACACCTCGCAGGCGACGCCGAGTTCGAAGGGGTGGATGTCCTCCATGACGACGGCCACGACGTTCTTCAGCATGCCGCCAGGGTAGCCCGCCCGCTGGCAGTTTTTCGAGGTGATCGGGCATTCCTGCCACTCGCCCCGGACCTGCGCCGCCGGGAGAGTGGAGCCATGGATTCCGACACGCTCGCCAGCGCACTCGCCCTGCTCGGGGCCGTCGGCGGCTTCGGCCTGCTCGGCGGTCTGATCGGACGCGAGGTGGCGCGGCAGAAGGCCACCGGACGCGACAACTGGCACCGTCCGGGCGGCTACCCCGAGGACCCCGCGCTGCCCGACCGGCTCTACGGCACCCTGCCCGCCGCCTCGCTCCGTCCGTCCGCCGACCCCGCCGCCGTCCGTACCACCGTGACCGCCGCCGTGACCGCTCCCGTCGCCGAAGCGGAGGCCCGCACCCCGCTCAGCGCCGTACCGCGCGATTCCGGCACACTGACCGGATGGACATCGTCATCCGCCCGGCCCGCGCCGAGGAGTTCGAGGAAGCCGGCCGCATAACCGTCGAGGCCTTCGTCGGCGACGGCTTCACCTCGCCCGAGGGCGCGTACGTGCACCGGCTGCGCGACGCGGCCACCCGGGCCGCCGAGGCCGAACTCCTGGTCGCGGTGGACGCGGCCGACGGGACGGTCCTCGGCACCGTCACCTTCGCGGTCGGCGGCACCGCGTGGGCGGACATCGCCACCCCCGCGGAGGGCGAGATCCGGATGCTCGCCACCGCCCCGGCCGCCCGCGGACGGGGCGCCGGCGAGGCCCTGGTGCGCGCCGCGCTCGCCCGCAGCCGCGAACTGGGCCTGGCCGGCATGGCGTTCTCCACCCAGCGGGAGATGACCACCGCGCACCGGATCTACGAGCGGGTGGGCTTCCGCCGCGCCCCGCAGCGGGACTGGTCACCGGTCCCGGGCGTCGACCTGATGGTCTACAGCCTGGCCTTCTGACCGCTCACCCGGCCTTGCGCTCCAGCAGCACCAGGCGCAGATGGGGCAGCTTCTCGGTGCGGACCGGGCGGAAGCCGTTCAGCTCCTTGGCCACCTTGTCGGTGACGGCGCCGAACGGCCGGCGGTCGTCGCCGGCCACCAGCAGCCAGACCCGCCGGGTGCCGGCCAGGCAGCGGGCCGGCTCCTCGCACTCCAGCGCGCCGAAGCTGCCGGCCTGCTCGGCGGAGACCCGCTGCAGCACGTCCGCGGGCGCCGGGCGCCCCCGCAGCTCGTAGGCCAGCGAGCGGCGCAGCGAGCTGCCCGGCTCGTACACCACGCCGTCGCCCGGGCGCAGGTCCCCGGTGATCAGCCGGGCGGCGGCCCGGGCGTCCGCCTCGCCGGCCAGGTCGTCGCGGACGGTGGCCTGGGCGGGCCAGGCGAGCACGGCGGCCAGCGCGACGGCGGCCACCAGCGGGGCCGGGCCGGCCACCCAGCGCGGCGGCGTCCCGGAGGCCGTGAACCGGGCGACCAGGCCGGGCAGCCGCCCGACCGCCTCGGCGCCCAGCAGGGCCCAGGCGGGCACCGTGAAGAGCAGGTAGCGAGCGAGGAACAGGTGCAGCCAGTGCGCCGTCCCCAGGGTCAGCAGCACCGGCAGCAGCGCCCAGCAGATCAGCGGGCCGGCGCCCTGCTGGCGCAGCACCAGCAGGCTCGCCGCACCCAGCACGCCCACCACCAGCAGGGTCCAGCCGAACGCGGCGGACCCGGCCAGGTCGGTGACCAGCGTGCCGAGGTCGTCCCAGTCCCGCTCGTTCCAGGCGATCTGCCCGCTCTGCCCGGCGCCGAGCAGCAGCAGCGGGCTCAGCAGCAGCACCGCGCCCGCCGAGGCCAGCGCCCACCGGCCGGGCAGCACCCAGCGGGCGCCGCCGTCGTCCGGCGCGGCCGGTGTGCGGCGGAACTCGCGGGCCACCAGCAGCAGGTGGCCGGGCAGCACCATCAGGGTCACCACATGGGTCAGCCCCATGGCGACGACGGTCAGCCCGTAGCCGGCCCACAGGAGCACGGCGGTGCGCGGCGCGGCCGGCACCGGCCCGGGGCGCTCCTGGACCAGCCGGGCGAGCAGCAGGGTGCTGCCGACCGCCGCCAGCACGGCGAAGGCGTACGGCCGGGCGTCCTGGCCGTACCAGGTGATCGCGGGGCAGACGGCGAACAGCAGGCCGCCGAGCAGCCCGGCCCGCGGCGAGAGCAGGCGCCTGCCGAGCAGGGCCACGCAGCCGGCGGCGGCGGCCATGGCGAGCGCCGAGGGCAGCCGCAGGGCTGCCTCGGAGTCGCCGGCGACCGCGATCCACAGGTGCAGCAGCACGTAGTAGGGCGCCAGCACCAGGTCCATGTTCCCGAGCAGCGCGCCGAGGTCGGACCAGGACAGGGTGGCCGCCCACCAGGAGGCGTGCTCGTCCCGCCAGAGCTGGCGGTCCCCGATGCCGTAGAGGCAGAGCGCCAGGGTGAGCAGCACCGGCGGCAGGGCGACGCCCAGCGTGGCGCGCCACGGCGGGGCCTGCTCGTCGGTGTCGGGCACGGCCTGCGGCCGCACGGCGGCGCCCGGCGGCACCGCCGGGGCGGGCGGCGCGGCCGGCACGGGCGGGAACGGGGGCTTCGGCGGGTGGCCCGGCTCCGGCGGCAGGTTCGCCGGGCCGTCCGCCGCCTGGATCGGGGTGGTCATCGCTACTGTTTGACCCAGATCCGGTAGTACCCGGTTCCACCGACGTGTGTGAAGGGAATGCGTCCGAGCAGCCGGTAGTGCGGGCTCCGGGCGATCGCCTCGGCCACCACCCGGTCGGTGTCCGGGGTGGCGACGCCGTCGAGCACCACGAGGTCGAACCAGCCGTCGGCGATCGCGGTCCGGTAGCCGTCGTCGCCGGTGTGCAGCGCGCCCGCCCCGTCGACGTACCCGATGCCGTAGGTGGACGTCCACTGGCTCTGCAGCGTCAGGTCGCTGGTGTAGTAGACCGGGACGTTGTCCGCCGAGGCGAGGTAGCGGCCGGTGCTGGTGACGTGCTGGCGCACCACCTCGGTCATCCGGGTGGAGTCGGGCCAGGTGTCGAACCGCCAGGTCGACTGGCTCAGCCCGAGGGCGAGCGTCACCACCCAGAGCAGGATGCCCAGTTGCGGGTGGCGGAAGTGCGGGCCGACCAGCCGGGCCAGGCCGATGCCGGCCATCGGCGCGGCGAACAGCAGGCCGAAGCCGAGGTGCTTGTACAGCGCCACCGAGGTGTTGAGGTGCACCTGGTAGGCCGGGGCGAGCAGCGCGGTACCGGTCAGCAGCAGGCCGAGCAGGATCCGCCGGCGCCGGCCGGGGCCGGTCATCGTGCGCACCAGCGGCGACTCGTTCATCCGCCCGCGCAGCGCGTACGACACCGCGCCGCCGACCGCGGTGACGAACATCAGGCCGCCGAACTCCACGCACTGGCGTGCGAGTTCGGTCCAGGGCTCGGTGCCGTGCGCGCGCTGGGTGGTGGTCGCCTGCACGCCCTTGAGGACGTCCGTGAAGGTCATCCCCAGCCAGAGCAGGCCGCCCGCGCCGACCGCCAGCAGCACGCCGCGCAGCAGCGGCTGGCGGTTCTTGTCCCGCCGCCCGGTCAGCACCGCCAGCAGCACCAGGCTGGGCAGGTAGAGCGCCGAGGCGTACTTCAGCCCGACCGCCAGCACCGCGAACGGCGCGGCGAGCAGCACGGCGAACGCGGGCGCCCGGTCGGTGCGCACCACGATCCAGATCGCCAGCGCGAGCAGCAGCACCGCCGGGGCGTCGTAGGTGGCGAAGAAGCCGAGCACCACGGTCGACTGGGTCACCGCGAACATCGCCGCGGCGCCGAGCGCCACCCGCTCGTTGAACAGGCGCCGGGTGAAGCCGTAGAGCAGCGCGGTCGAGCCCAGCATGCAGAACAGGCTGAACAGCCGGACGCCGAGCATGCCGAAGTGGTTCTCCAGCACCGCGGCCGCGATCGGGTACAGGGTCGGCGCGCCGGAGAAGTAGGTGTTGTAGTCCTTCGGCAGGGGGGTGTCGTAGAGCCAGTGCGAGAGCTGCGCGTGCCCGGCGTACATGTAGAGCGCCTCGTCCTGGAACGCGGTGTTCGACAGCCGGACGGACATCGCGGTCTGGATCAGCAGGATGCCCAGCAGCAGAGCGCGGCTGATCCACGAGCGGCGGCGGCCGGAGTCGAGCGTCCAGCTGGCCTCGGGCACCGGCGGCAGGGTGTAGCCGGGGCCCTCGGGCCGGTCGCGGTCGGAGCCGTCCGGGCCGTCGGGGTCGGGCAGGCGGCCGTCGGGCAGGCCGCCGTCGGCCGGGGCCTCCTCGGCCGGGCCGCCGCCCTCCGGGCCGCCGACGCCCGGCTCGTCCTCGTCGGGGTCGTCGTCGCCCGGGTGGTCGGTGAACCGCACACCGCCCCCGGGCCGTTCCTCCTGCTGCGGCGAGGAGTGGCGGCTCTCGAACCACGAGCCGCCGGTGTCGGGCACCCGGACCGGCGCGTCCTCGGCGAGGGGGTTGCGGGGCGTGGGGATGGACGTCATCAGGGGCTCTTCACATCGAAGCTGTAGCGGCCGTCGGACACCGCCTGCTTGAAGGCGTTCTGGGACTGCGGGTCACCCTCGATCCGCCAGTCGACCTCCTTGTTGAGGTTGAACCAGATGAAGCCCAGGCAGTCCGGACGCTTGATCACGTTCGCGGCGAGGTTGTAGATGTCGGACACCTTGCGGGTGCCCGGTTCGGAGCCCGTCTCGGCGATGATCCACGGCTTGTCGGTGAAGGTGCGGATCTGGTTGAGGGTGGGCGTGTAGAGGGTGTCGAAGGTGCCGGCTTCCAGGTGGGTGTAGTAGGCGACGATGCCCACCCAGTCGACGTAGGTGTCGCCGGGGTAGTACGGCTTGAGCGCCACCGTCGGCACCGGGTTGATGCTGTTCGGGCTCCAGACCCAGATCACCTGGCCGACGCCGAGCTGGGTGAAGACGTCGTGCAGGTGCTGGTAGGCGGCGACGAAGTCGGCCGCCGTGGTGGTCTTGGTGCCCCAGTCGTACCAGGTGCCGTTGAACTCGTGGGCGAAGCTGATCGCGACCGGCACATTGGTGTTGCGGACGGCCGCCGCGTAGCGCTTGACGTAGTCGTCGTGCTTGCCGGCCGCGATGTCGGCCAGCGGCGTCTTGTAGGGCTCCCAGGCGATGAACGGCAGCGCGCCGCCCTGCCACGCGTTGGTCACGCCCTTGACGTCGTACTCGTCGCCCCAGCCCGAGTAGTACTCGACGATGTTCGGCCGCTTGCCGATCCGTCCGGCGAACTCGTCGACGCCGGCCATCGAGGCCGGGGCGCCGTCGACGGCCACGCCCAGGTACTTCTTGGCCGGCTTGAGCAGCGGGCGGACGTCGTAGGGCAGCGCGGCGTCGGGGGTGGCGGTCCGCGTCGGCGCCGCCGGGGTGGCGCCGGCGGTGCCGCTCGCGGTGGCCCCGGCGGACGGCGCGGCGCTGGGGCCGGCCGCCGCCGCGGGGCCCAGCGGCTCCTGGGCGAGCAGGTCGCAGGCGGCCAGCGGCAGCACCAGCAGGGCCGCCGCGAGGGCGCGGAACAGGGCGGCACGCGCCCGGCGGCCGGCGCCGGCGGTGCGGGTGGGGAGGCTCATGCCACGGCGTCCTGGGATCGGGGCTGGATGAGGATGCGGCCGACCGTCACCGCGTAGAACAGGCCCGAGGAGAGCACCAGGGCGAAGTCCAGCGGGTACAGCGTGAACATCCGGTAGACCGCCGCGACCACCCAGGTCAGCGCGGTGCCCCCGCCCCAGACGACGACGCCGGTCCAGAACCGGCGCTGCCGGTTCTTGGCCTTGTTGGAGCCGGTCGGCTGCCAGCCGCGCTGGCGGCCCCGGACCAGGTCCCAGACCGCGAAGAAGTGCGCCCAGCCGTACATCATCCGGCCCGCCCAGGCCTCCAGCCGGTACGGCGCCCGGTGCCAGAGCGGGAAGATCACGGTGGCGTACACCAGGCTGGGCAGGACCAGGACCAGGTGCTGGACCTGCAGCAGGTCCGGCCGCCAGAGCAGCAGCATGATCGGCAGCATCGGCAGCGCGAAGGTCAGCAGCGCGGTGTGGATGTAGTAGAGGAACCCGGAGACGTAGCAGAGCCGGGTGGTGAAGTCGAGCTTGGTGTGCCAGAACTTGCGGCTGGTCATCAGTGACATCGAGCCCATGCACCAGCGGTACTGCTGGTTCTGGAACGCCGCGGCGTTGTCCGGGCAGACGCCGGTGGACAGGGCCACGGGTATGTACTGCAGGTCCCAGCCCAGGGCCCGCAGGTCGAAGCCGGTGTGCACGTCCTCGGAGTGGGCGATCAGCGTGGTGCCGCCGTTCTCCACCAGCGCGGCCCGCCGGTAGACCGCGCAGCTGCCGACGCAGATCGCGCCGTCGTTGCGCTGCCGGGCGACCTGCACCGAGCGGTAGAAGAGCTCCTGGATGGCGCCGGCGCCGCGCTCGACCCAGTTCTGCGAGTCCAGCACCCGGAAGAACTGCGGGGACTGCACGATGCCCAGCTTCGGGTCCCGGCGCAGGTACGGCAGCACCTCGTGCAGCAGGTCGTGCCGGGGCGCGAAGTCGGCGTCAAGGATCAGGATGAACTCGCCGTCCGAGCGGCCGAAGCCGTAGTGCAGGTTGCCGGCCTTCTTGAACCAGCCGCGGTTCTCCCGCACGCCGTAGCGGAAGCCGAAGTCCGCGGCCATCGCCTCGACCTCGGGGCTCGCCGCGTCGTCCAGCACGTACGGCATGACCAGGCCCGGGTAGTGCTCGGCCATCTTCCGCACATACGTCCAGGTGTTGTGCAGCACCTCGATCGGCTCGCCGCAGACCGGCAGGAACACGTCCACCGTCGGGTACTCGGCGGGGTTCCACTGCCGGACCAGCCGGCGGTGCTCCTTGACGTCGAAGTTGGGCGTGAAGCTGTTCACGCGCAGCGACACCACGTAGTAGACGACCGTGAAGAAGAGGAACGGCACGCAGAGCCAGAACCACGACCCGAGGGAGTACAGCTCCGCCTGACTGACCACCAGGCAACCGAAGCTCACCATCGAACAGAGCGTCAGCACCCACTGGTGGCGGATGGTGTAGCTGTACTTCTCCTGCGAAGTGGGCGGTGCCGGCAGCAGCATCGCCGGAACGGGCTCGCCCGTTCCGCGTCTGCGGCCCGCCGCTCTGCGCCGTCTGCTGGTCGCATTGACGGCAGCGCTCACCGCGCGGTACCTCCTGCTCGCTGATTCCCCGTCCGGGCGGCCGCGGGGGGCGCGTCAACGCATCCCACCCCCGAGGGCGGTCATCCTATCCGACCGCCCCTGGCCGCCCTTCGCGGGCCGTTCCCTCCCGCCCGGCGGTCAGCCGGTGCGGGTTCCGCGACCCAGCAGGACGTCCTTGGTGCGCCCCGCGAGCGGGCCGGCGGCGGCCGCCGCGAGCTGGTCGCTCTGGTCCGCGCCCTGCTTCAGCGAGCCGGCCACCGTGAAGTAGCCGAAGCGGCCGATCGAGGCGTGCGTCTCGGCGCAGCCCGACTTGTCGGTCACGCAGAACATCGCGACACCGGTGCCGGACAGACCCTGGATCAGGCCCGCGTGACGGCCGATCGCCCGGTCCGCGCCCGCCTTGTTGTCGAAGACCGCGACGCCGACCGTGACGGCGCTCTCGCCGTTGACGTACGTCGCGCGGACCAGCGAACGGCAGGTGTCGTCGCCGAGCGCGAGGCCGAGCCCGCCGGTGGTCGCCTTGGAGCAGGGAGCGGTCGAACCGGTCACCTGACGGGTCCACACCTTGCCGTCGACGGTCCGGGTCTGATCCGGGAACAGCGTCGCCGCGTCGACCGGCAGCTTGTCGGTGGCGGCGTCGGAGATGACCGCCAGCGCCTGCTCGGTGGGCGTGGCCGTGACGGACGGGCTGCCGGCCGTGGACGTGCCCGCGTTCGGCTTCGGGTCGTCGCCCTTGTCCCGGCCGTTGATCCACACCCCGGCCCCGACGACGCCACCGACCAGGACGGCGGCCGCGACCACCGCGCCGATCCACAGCCGCTTGCGGCGGCGCGAATCGGTGGCGTGGCGGTCCGCCATCGCGTTCCAGTCCGGCTCGTTCGGGGACGGCTGCGGCGTCAGCGGCGGCGGCTGGGCGCCCTGCTGGGGCCATTGGGCGAACGGGGCCGGCGGCTGCGGCGGCCCGGGCTGCGGCGGCACCGGCTGCGGCGGCCCGGGCTGGGGTCCGCCCTGCGGCCCCGGCTGCGGGTACGGCACCGCGCCGGACGGCAGGTGCGGCGCCACCGGCGGCTGGGCCTGCGGCGGCACCCCCGCCCCCGGCTGGACGTACGGCGTCGCAGGCGGCCCGAAACCGCCGGGCGGCGGCACCGGCGGCTGCCCCGGCTGCGGCGCCTGACCCGGCGTGCCAGGCTGCTGACCCTGCTCCGGCGGCACGGCCCGACTGGCCCACTCCCCCGGAGCGCCCGTTCCCTCGCTCATGTGCCGAGATCGTAGGGCATGCACCGTACGAGGGACCGTTCCGGTGACCAATCCGTTTCAGAACAGGGGCCCGCCACGGCCACCCGCGGCCCCGCCCCGGTACCACCGGTCATCGGAGCAACACGCCACGCTGCACAACATGTGGTGTCGCATCGAGCAAGCACCACTAGATGTATGCTCACTCCTGCTGTCGACGCAGGGGAACCCGGTGCGAGTCCGGGACTGCCCCGCAGCGGTGTGCGGCCGCCTCCCCAGGTGCGCCACGAGTCCGAGTACCTGCCGACGGCGTGCCGACGCCTCCCCGCAGAGGCCATGGCACCAGCACCACCTTCCGGGCCTCGCGGGCGGGCCGGGGACGACACGCGCGCGACGCCTCAGGGCCCGCGCGGCGATCTCCCCTGCCCCGAACGGTCCGGTACCCCGAGCCACGCCGCCGACCGCCGCCAGGAGAGAGCGCCTTGACCACCGCTGCCTCAGCCACCCTGCCCGCCCAGGGTTCCAGCTCCGCCCCCGCCGACCCGACGGTCTCCGACCCCGGCGGTGCGCTCCTGCGCCTCCTCACCGACCGCAGCGCCGACCTCCCCCAGGTCGACCCCGGCCATGTCGCCGCCGCCGCGCTCCGCGGCCGCCACGCCGGCTCGGACTTCGCCGAGCTGCGCGGGCTGGCCGTCGACGCCGCCGCGTCGATGATCGCCGAGGACCCGCAGTACTCCAAGCTCGCGGCCCGGCTGCTCGCGCTGGAGATCGTGGACGAGGCGGCGAGCCAGGGCGTGGTCTCGTTCTCCACCTCGATCGCGGTCGGCCACGCCGAGGGCCTGATCGGCGACACCACCGCCGCCTTCGTCGCCAAGCACACCGCCGCCCTGGACGCCCTGGTCGACCCCCGGGGCGACGACCGCTTCGAGTACTTCGGCCTGCGCACCGTGCAGTCCCGGTACCTGCTGCGCCACCCGATCACCCGCAAGGTCGTCGAGACCCCGCAGTACTTCCTGCTCCGCGTCGCCTGTGGCCTGGCGGTCGGCGACACCGAGCAGTCGGTCGCCGAGGTCGCCGAGCTGTACCGCCTGATGAGCCGGCTGGAGTACCTGACCTCCTCGCCGACCCTCTTCAACTCCGGCACCCGCCACCCCCAGATGTCCAGCTGCTACCTGCTGGACTCCCCGCTGGACAACCTGGACTCGATCTACTCGCGCTACGCGCAGATCGCCCGGCTGTCCAAGCACGCCGGCGGCATCGGCCTGTCCTACTCCCGGATCCGCTCGCGCGGCTCGCTGATCCGCGGCACCAACGGCAAGTCCAACGGCATCGTGCCGTTCCTGCGCACCCTCGACTCCTCGGTCGCCGCCGTCAACCAGGGCGGCCGCCGCAAGGGCGCGGCCTGCGTCTACCTGGAGACCTGGCACGCGGACATCGAGGAGTTCCTCGAACTGCGCGACAACACCGGCGAGGAGGCGCGCCGCACCCACAACCTCAACCTGGCGCACTGGATCCCGGACGAGTTCATGCGCCGGGTCAACGCCAACGCCGACTGGTCGCTGTTCTCCCCCGCCGACGTCCCCGAGCTGGTCGACCTCTGGGGCGAGGAGTTCGACGAGGCCTACCGCAAGGCCGAGCTGGCCGGCAAGGCCGTGCGCACCATCCCCGCGCAGACCCTCTACGCCCGGATGATGCGGACCCTGGCGCAGACCGGCAACGGCTGGATGACCTTCAAGGACGCCTCCAACCGCGCCGCCAACCAGACCGCGCTGCCGGGCCGCACGGTGCACTCCTCCAACCTCTGCACCGAGATCCTGGAGGTCACCGACGACTCCGAGACCGCGGTCTGCAACCTCGGCTCGGTCAACCTCGGCGCCCACGTCGCCGCCGGCGCGTCGGCCGGCGACCTGCTGAACGCGATGGACTGGGAGCGCCTGGACGCCACCGTCCGCACCGCCGTCACCTTCCTCGACCGCGTGGTGGACATCAACTTCTACCCGACCCCCGAGGCCGGCGCGTCCAACTCCCGCTGGCGCCCGGTCGGCCTCGGCGTGATGGGCCTGCAGGACGTCTTCTTCCAGCTGCGGATCGACTTCGACTCCGCGGAGGCCAAGGCCCTCTCCACGCTCATCGCCGAGCGCATCATGCTCACCGCCTACGAGCGCTCCGCCGACCTGGCCGAGCAGCTGGGCCGCCACGAGGCCTACGGCGAGACCCGCGCCGCCCGCGGCGAGCTGCACATCGACCACTTCGGCTCGGCCACCCCCGAGTGGGCCGACCGCTGGACCGCGCTGCGCGAGCGGATCGCCGTCACCGGCCTGCGCAACTCGCTGCTGCTCGCCATCGCGCCGACCGCGACCATCGCGTCCATCGCGGGTGTGTACGAGTGCATCGAGCCGCAGGTGTCCAACCTGTTCAAGCGCGAGACCCTGAGCGGCGAGTTCCTCCAGGTCAACCCGTACCTGGTGCGCGACCTCAAGGAGCTCGGCGTCTGGGACCAGCAGACCCGCGACGCCCTGCGCGACGCCAACGGCTCGGTGCAGGAGCTCGGCTGGCTGCCCGCCGAGATCCGCTCGCTGTACCGCACGGCGTGGGAGCTGCCGCAGCGCGCGCTGATCGACCTGGCCGCGGCCCGCATGCCGTACATCGACCAGAGCCAGTCGCTGAACCTGTTCATGGCGGCGCCGACCATCGGCAAGCTCAGCTCGATGTACGCCTACGCCTGGAAGGTCGGTCTGAAGACCACCTACTACCTGCGCTCGCGCCCGGCCACCCGGATCGCCCAGGCCGCGTCCGGCACCGCCCGCGCCGCCGCGCCGGTGCCGGTGAACACCCCGACCCTCACCCCGGAGGAAGAGGCCGCGCTGGCCTGCTCCCTGGAGAACCCCGAGTCCTGCGAGGCCTGCCAGTAATGAGCTCCGAAGACCGCAAGATGCTGCTCGACCCCGGCTTCGAGCTGACGCTGCGCCCGATGCGCTACCCGTCGTTCTACGACCGGTACCGCGACGCCATCAAGAACACCTGGACGGTGGAGGAGGTGGACCTGCACTCGGACGTCGCCGACCTGGCGAAGCTGAGTGAGGGCGAGCGGCACATGATCGGCCGGCTGGTCGCGTTCTTCGCGACCGGTGACTCGATCGTCGCCAACAACGTGGTGCTGAGCCTCTACAAGCACATCAACTCCCCGGAGGCGCGGCTGTACCTGTCGCGCCAGCTGTTCGAGGAGGCCGTGCACGTCCAGTTCTACCTGACGCTGCTGGACACCTACCTGCCCGACCCCGAGGACCGCAACGCGGCCTTCGCCGCGGTGGAGAACATCCCCTCCATCCACCAGAAGGCCCAGTTCTGCTTCAAGTACATGAACGCGGTCGACCACATCGACTCGCTGCAGACCAAGGAGGACCGCCGCGCGTTCCTCCTCAACCTGATCTGCTTCGCGGCGTGCGTCGAGGGCCTCTTCTTCTACGGCGCGTTCGCGTACGTGTACTGGTTCCGCAGCCGGGGTCTGCTGCACGGCCTGGCGACCGGCACCAACTGGGTGTTCCGCGACGAGTCCATGCACATGGACTTCGCGTTCTCGGTGGTCGACACCGTCCGCGAGGAGGAGCCCGACCTCTTCGACGACGAGATGGCCAAGCAGGTCACGGAGATGCTGGAGGAGGCCGTCGAGGCCGAGCTCCAGTTCGCCCAGGACCTCTGCGGCGACGGCCTGCCCGGCATGAACACCGAGTCGATGCGCGAGTACCTCCAGGCCGTGGCGGACCAGCGCCTCGCCCGCCTGGGCCTGCCGATCCGGTACGGCTCGACGAACCCGTTCGGCTTCATGGAGCTGCAGAACGTCCAGGAGCTGACCAACTTCTTCGAGCGCCGGGTGTCGGCCTACCAGGTCGCTGTCGAGGGTTCGGTCTCCTTCGACGACGACTTCTAGGAAACGAGGCTCAGAGGGGGGAGCGCCGCTCGGCGCTCCCCCTCTTTGCTTCATGGATCGGGCCGCACCCATTGGTGTTCCGATGTGACGGTGACCCTGTAGTCATACGGCGTCGGACGACCGTGTTCCTCCCACTGCGACCAGGCGGTCAGTACCTCGTCACCGATCCGGCACGGGCCGCCTTGGAGCAGCACGGCACCGCCTGCGGAGACTGCCGCCCACGACGCTTTGCCGTCGTGGATCCAGGCGTTGACGCCGTCCTCGTCCCGGCCGGTGATGATCACGGCGTCCGGGACGGCGACGCGCACGGCGAAGCGCAGGTCCCAGTCGTCGGCGAGCGGGGCGAGGTCACGCCCGATGATCCGCTCTGCGGAAGGGTCACCGGTACCACGCACCTTCGCGTAGCCGGCCGTCGGCACCGGAGCCGACCGGTCCGCCATGAACTGCCCGAGGCCCTGTACCCAGCCGCTCGCGCTACGGCCGTCGGCGGCCACCGTGAGCGCGACGTGCCCGAGCCGGCCCCACGGGTAGACGATCCGGCCGCCCGGCTTGGTGGCCTCGATCCAGGTGTAGGGGACGGTCTCGACGGCGTAGGTCGCGTGGATGCGGTCGAACGGGCCGCCGGGCGGGACGCGGCGGGTGCCGTTGCCGACGAACACCTCGACGGCGGCGAGCCGCTTGCGGGCGAGCAGGGCGAGGCCTTCGTCCATCTCCGTGGAGACGACCCGGTTGGGCCCGGCCCGCCAGGCGGCGAGCGCGCAGCTCCAGCCCTGACCGGTGCCGATGTCCCACACGGTGTGGCCGGGCTCCAGCATCAGGCTGTCCAGCATGTCCGCCACCACGGCGGGTGCGGAGAGGGAGGAAGAGGGGAGCCCGTCGGTGACCTGGGTGACCGCCGCCGCGTCCGGCCCGGAGTAGAGCTCGTCCGCCCACGCGGCCGGGTCGGCCAAACGATCGACCGGCACATAGGCGTGGCCGTCCCACCGCCACAGCCGATCCGGCGCGAAGGCGTCACGGGGCAGCGCGCTCATGGCCTCCCGCACCCACGGCGATTCGGTCGGCCAGGCCCCGCGCGCTTCCATGGCCGCATCCATCCGCATGCGGCGGTCAGCCAGGTCGCCGGTCATCGCTTCTTGTGCTTCCCGTCCCCCGGCGGCGGAGGCGGTACCTGCTTATCCGCATTCCCCGGCGGTGGCTTCTCGTGCTCACCCATGCTGCGCTCCCTACGTCCGGAGCCCATCCTCCGGGGACGCCGATGCGCCACAACAGACGCGCAGAGGCGCACCCGCAGCGCGCACGTCCCATGCACACGCCGGCAGTGATGACGGTGCCCCGCACGGCCACAGCCGTGCGGGGCACCACAAGCAGGTTCAGCCGCTCGGAAACTCCCCGCCCTTGACCCCGGCCAGGAACGAAGCCCACGCCTCAGCCCCGAAGACCGACACCGGCCCCTCCGGGTCCTTCGAATCACGGACCGCCATTCCGCCCGGCAGCGGACGGCTCATCTCCAAGCAGTCGTTGGCCTGCGCGCTCTAGGTGCTCTTGCGCCACTCGGCATCCCCGGCCACAACCCACCAACCCTCGCCCAGAGTTCAAAAGGTCTCCAGCACCCTTCCCGCACCGACAGGCTGCCGATCAGCGAACTCGCCACCGACTTTTCCCCCTGCCCCGCCCGGCGTTCGCGCCGGGCGGGGCAGGTTTTCGCCGGGCGAGGTCCTCGATGACCGCCTCAGCGGTGCGGCACTCCGCGCAGATCGGCATGCTGCCGGCCCTCCTCGCTTGCGTAGGGCACTCGACCATTGCCCGGCAGGGACGCGAACGACCTCTCAGCAATGCCGGGCGGGGGCGTCCGGGTGAACTCGGGGGGCGCACCGGGGTGAAGGTGTCCGTGGGCGATCGGTTCCCGCATACGGTCCGGCCACGACCGATCGGAAGGGGACGCAATATGGCCACCGGGGTTCTGGACTACACGAGTGACGCGATCGTTCAGCTCATGAGCGTCGGGGAAGATGAGTGGGGCGAGCAGGAGCTCAAGGACGCGCTGCAGCGGGCGATCATGCTGGAGCTGTCGACGATCCCGCCGTATGCCACCGCGCTGTGGTCGATCACGGACCCGGACAACAGCAAGCCGGTTCGGCACACCATCCGCGAGATCGTGTTCGACGAGATGTCGCACTTCGGGCTGGTCGCCAACATGCTCACCAGCATCGGCGGCACCGTCGTCCTCACCGACCCGCTCACCGTGCCCAAGTACCCCGGGGAACTGCCCGGTGGGGTCAACCCCGGGCTTGAGGTGTTCCTCAGCGGGCTGAGCCGGGACTCCGCCGCGCTGTTCGCCGACATCGAGAAGCCGGAGAACCCGCTCGCGTTCGCCGCGGACGGCAACACCATCGGCGCCTTCTACCAGCGGATCGCCAACGTCTTCCCGAAGTTCGCCCACCTGATCACCGGGCAGCGGCAGGTGAGCTTCCCGCTCGGGTCGAGCCACGGGGCCGGCAACGACATCGTCCCGATGAACGCCCTCGGCGACGTCCTCGCCGCCATCCACGTCATCCAGGCCCAGGGCGAGGGCACCACCGCCTCCCCGGAGAACCCCTTCCCCGGTGCCCCGGGCGAGCTCGCGCACTACTACGCCTTCAAGGAGATCGCCGTCGGCAGGAAGCTCGTCCGCGACGAGCAGACCGGGAAGTTCGACTTCACCGGCGCCGACGTGCCGCTGCCGGACACCTCGCCGGTCGGCCGTGTCCCCCAGGGCGGCTGGGCCAACTCCCCCGGGAACGAGCCCGACGCGGCCACCGCAGAGCTCCTGCGCACCTTCAACCAGAACTACAGCGACATGCTGCGCGCCCTGGAGGCGGCGTGGGGCCCCGGTGGGGAGGACATCTTCCCGGCCATCGGCCTGATGGGCGAGCTGCGCCGCACCGCCCAGAAGATCAACGCCGTCAAGCTCCCCGCCAACCCCCACTTCACCTACGGCCCGGAGTGGCTGTTCGTCGCCTGACGCGGCGGGCCCGCCGCCGGCTCAGCCCTTGACCGAGCCGGCGGTGAGCCCCTGGGCGAGGTAGCGCTGCAGGAACTGGTAGACCACGATCACCGGCAGCGAGGTGACCAGCGCCCCGGCCGCGAAGAGGCCGTAGTTCTGGTCCTGCTGGCCGGAGATGATCCCGTAGAGGCCGACCGCCACCGTCTTGGACTCGTTGGAGGTCAGGAAGATGCCGGCCAGGATGACGTCGTTGAGGGCGGTGGTCAGCGAGAGGATCCCGACCACCACCAGCATCGGCGCGGCCAGCGGCAGGATGATCCGGAAGAAGATCTGCGCGTGCCCGGCCCCGTCCACCTTGGCGGCCTCGTCGATCTCCTTCGGGATGGTGTCCAGGTACCCCTTCATCAGCCAGGTGTTCACGCCCATGGCCCCGCCGAGGTAGACCAGGAGCAGCCCCCAGGGCGTGTCCAGGCCGATCGCCGGCAGCACGTCGCCGACCTCGGCGAACAGCAGGTAGAGCGAGACGACCGCGAGGAACTGCGGGAACATCTGCGCCAGCAGGACGGTGAGCAGCCCCACCCGCCGCCCCCGGAAGCGGAACCGGGAGAACGCGTACGCCGAGCAGACCCCGAGCAGCACGTTGAGCACGGCGAAGCTGCCGCAGATCAGCGCCGTGTTGGCCAGCCACCGCCCGAACGGGTACTGCTCGTCGGTGAACAGCGCGGTGAAGTTGGCGAACGAGGCGTGCTCGGGCACCAGCGTGGAGGACTGCAGGGTGCCGAGCGGGTTGAGCGCGGCGGAGAACACGAACAGCAGCGGCAGGAGCGCGAAGCAGACGGCGAGGACGGCGACCAGGTGCCGCCAGCCGAACCGGCGCAGCCATCGGACGGTCGTGGTGGCGGTCATGCGTTCAGCTCCTCGAGGGCCCGGGTGCGGCGGTAGCCGACCAGGGTGATCAGGCCGACCAGCAGGAAGATGAAGATCGACAGGGCGGCGGCGAAGCCGTACTGGGCGCCCTGCCCGCCGAAGGCCACCCGGTAGGTGTAGCTGATCAGGATGTCGGTGGCGCCGGCCGAACCGCCCGCGCCGTCGAACGGGCCTCCCCCCGTCAGCAGTTGGACGGCGTTGAAGTTGTTGAAGTTGAAGGCGAAGGAGGAGATCAGCACGGGCGAGGCGGCCACCAGCAGCAGCGGGAAGGTGACCGCCCGGAAGGCGGTCCACGGCCCGGCGCCGTCGATCCGCGCCGACTCGTTGAGCTCGGCCGGCATGGACTGCAGCACCCCGGTGCAGATCAGCAGCATGTTGGGGAAGCCGAGCCACAGGCTGGTCAGGACGACCGCGAGGCGCGCGCTCCAGGTGTCGCCGAGCCAGTCGATCCGGGTGTGCAGCAACTGGTTGAGCAGCCCGAAGTCCCGGTTGTACATGCTCTGCCAGATCAGGATGCCGATGAACGCGGGCATCGCGTACGGCAGCAGCAGCAGTGAGCGGTAGAGCCGCTGTCCGCGCAGCCGCGGGTGGTGCAGGGTGAACGCGAGACCGAGGCCGAGCGCGAAGGAGGCGCCGGTGGAGAGCGCCGCGAAGCCGAACGTCCAGGCGAGCACGGAGAGGAAGGGGCCCCGGACGGCAGGGCTGGTGAGCACGGCGGTGAAGTTGGCGAAGCCGACGGTGCGGTGCCAGCCGGTCGGCAGGGTCCGCCCGGAGCCGTCGGTGGCGGTGAACCGGCCGTCCCCGGAACGGTAGACGGTGCCGGTGCGGGTGTCGGTGAGGGTGTCGGCCCGGCCGTCGTGCACCAGCGTGGGCCGGGCGGTGGTGGCCGAGGAGAGTCCCTGGCCGACCACGAAGCCACCGTCCACCGGCACCCGCAGCTCCTTCAGCTCCTGGGCGCGGCCGTTGACCTGGCCCGGGGTGAGGATCCGCAGGCCGGGTGCGGCGGTCACCCGGCCGTCGGGCGCGGTCACCGTGCCGGCCGGGGCGGGGGCCAGGCCGCGCGCGGTGCCGGCCTCGGTCCGGCCGGTCGCCGGGTCGGTGAGCAGCAGGACGAGCGGGCCGCCGGCCGGCTCGGTGGCGACGGTGAGCGTGTACGAGGCACCGTCGGGGACGGGCTCCACGGAGTTGTCGACCAGGCTGCGGACGGCCTGTTCCTTGGTGAGCAGGTGCCCGTCGCCGTAGTCGGTGAAGGAGACCGCGACGATGTGGAGCACGGGGTAGACCACGAAGGCCAGGAAGAGCACGGTGGCCGGCAGCAGGTACTTGGCGGCGACCCGGCGCGGCGAGAGGTAGATCCAGAAGATCGCGCCCGCCCCCGCGGCGAGGACGCCGAGGGCGGCCCAGTGGCCGGCCTGGTAGAGCTTGGGCGTCGCGAAGAGGGCGAGTGCGGCGACCCCGGACAGCAGGATGATCTTCACCAGCTGCGCGGTCACGGCACCGGCCCGGCGGGGCGGGCGTCGCGGGGGCCCGGCGGCGGGGGCGGCCGGGCGCCTGCTGTCCTGAAGGGTGGGGGAGGTCATGGTCCCTGGTCCGTCCGGGAGGGGCGCGGGGCGCCGGGGTGTCAGTGGCCGCCGGCCAGGGCGGCGCGGATGGCCTCGCCGGCCTGGCGCATGGTCTCGGCCGGGTCGGCGCCGGCGATGATGCTCGCCTCGGCCTGGCCGAGCGGGCCCCAGATCGCGTTCATCGCGGGGATGGTCGGCAGCGGCTGCCCGGCCGCGCCGGCGGCGGCGAAGGCGCCGATGTCCGGGTCGTCGGCGGTGACCTTGGTGAGGGCCGAGGTCAGCGCGGGCGGCTCGGGCGAGGCCTGGTAGAGCGCCAGCTGGCCTTCCTCCGAGCCGATCGCGCGCAGCAGGAACTCCTGGGCGAGCGGCTGGTTCTTCGCCTTGGCGGAGAGGTAGAACGCCTGCACGCCGACGAAGGGGCGGGCCGGTCCCTTGCCCGCCCAGCCGGGCACCGGGGAGATCGCGTACGGCAGACCGGCCTGCTTGACCTGCCCGAGCGCCCACGGCCCGGCCACCAGGTAGGGGGACTTGCGCCCGGTGAACAGCGAGGTGGCGTTGGTGTCGACCGAGCGGTTGAACAGTCCGGCGCCCTTCTCCCCGTACTGCTTGAACAGCTCGCCGGCCGCGATCGAGCCCGGGCCGCCGACCCCGAGGTCGGCGGTGTCCCAGCCGCCGTCCGGCTTGCTGCCGAACAGGTGGCCGCCGGCCGAGGTGAACAGCGGCTGCAGGGCATAGGCGTTGCCCTGCTGGCCGACCGGCAGCGCCAGCGGGACCTCGGCCTTCCCGGACCGGACGGCCTCGGTGGCAGTGCCGGCCAGGTCCTCGAAGGTGGCGGGCGCGGCCGGGGCCAGTTCGGTGTTGCGGAACAGCACCAGGGTCTCGGTCGCGTAGGGCAGGCCGTACTGCTGGCCGTCCCGGGCCACGGCGGCCAGGGCGGCGGGCTGGAACAGCGCCTTCTGCTGCGCGGTCAGCGGGACGGGGGCGACCGTGCCGTTCTGCACCAGGTTGCCGAGCCAGTCCGAGGCGCCGACCACCAGGTCGGGGCCCTTGCCCGCGTTGGTGGCCGTGACGTACGCCTGCTGGGTGTTGACGGACTGCGGGACGACGGTGACCTTGACGCCGTGCTCCTTGCCGAAGCGGTCGGCGAGCGGCTGGAGGGCGGCGGCCTGCTGGCTCTGGGCCCAGATCACCAGGTCGCCCTCGGCGGCGGCGATCGGCGGGGCGGTCATCGGCCCGTCCGCGGCGGCGGTGCCGGCGGGGGTGGGGCCGGCGGAGGGGGAGGTGCCGCCGCAGGCCGTGACCAGCAGGGCGAGCAGGCCGAGCGCGGCGGTTCTGCGGTGGATGATCCGGTGGCGGGTGATCCGGTGGCGCATGGTCCGAGACTCCTTCGTCCGGGAGGGGTGCGGGGGTGGGTCGCCGGGCGGGTGACGGGTCAGATGCCGTCCGCCGGCCGGTGCCAGCGCTCGACGGTGAGGTCGAGCCGGGTGTCGCGGTCGACCCGCAGCGGGTGCAGCACCCGCCGGCCGTCCGCGTCGACGGCGTCCAGGCCCCAGCCGCGCGAGACGCCGCCGTCGAAGCCGGTGCCGCGCGGCACCGCGATCCGACCGCGGAAGCGGCCCGGTCCGGCCGGGGCGCAGGGCAGCGGGCCGAACATCACCGGGGCGTCGTCGGGGGTGCCGGGCGGGACGGTCACGGTCACCTCCAGCACCGGGTGGGCGGGCAGTTCCGGGTCGACCGCGACCTCGGTGTGCGCGGCCAGCCCGTGGGCCCGGACGGTGACCGCCGTCCGCCCGGCGGCCAGCGGGCGCAGCCCGCCGTGCGGCGAGACGGCCGCCACCCCGGGGTGCTCGACCCGGTAACCGGCCTCCAGCGCGGTGTAGCGCACGCCGTCGGCGCGGACCGCGACCGGGTTGACGGCGCTCCAGGTCTCGCCGGGCGCAAGCAGGATCCGCGGCTCGACGGTGAGCGAGCGCACCGGTGAGGGCGCGCCGAAGAGGTGCAGCAGCGCGTGCCGGGCGCGCGGGCGCCAGGCGTTCTCGTGGTGCGGCGCGGCCGGGTCCTCGTAGTAGAGCAGGTCGGCGCCGGAGGTGTAGCCGGCCTCGTCGACCAGCCGGCCGGCCAACTCGCGGGCGGGGCGGGCCATGATCAGCCCCTCCCGGCCGCCGATGTCCAGCCAGATCCGGCGCGGCCCGCGCCGCCGGTAGCGCTCGTGCACCACGCGTTCGCCGAGGCCTTCCGGGTCGACGTGGGTGAGGAACGGGGAGAGGACGGCGGCCAGGCCGAAGACCTCGGGGCGGCGGAAGGCGATGTGGTAGGTGACCAGGCCTCCCATCGAGGAGCCCATCAGCGCGGTGTGCTCCGGACCGGTCCTGGTCCGGTAGCGGGCGTCGACGAACGGCTTGACCTCGTCGGTCAGGAACGCCTCGTAGCGGTGGCCCTTCAGCGGGGTGCCGGGGGTGCGCCAGTACTCGGCGACGTGGGAGTACTCGACGCCGCGGTCGGCGCCGGCGTTGGGCACGGCGACCGCGATCAGCTCGGGGATCAGGCCGTCGGCGTACAGCGCCTCCAGCGTCCGGTCCACCGCCCAGGTGGGCTGCTGCCCCTGGTCGAAGACCTGCTGGCCGTCGTGCAGGTAGAGCACCGGGTAGTCGGCATCCGGCCGGTCGTCGTAGCCGGGCGGCAGGTGGACCAGCAGGTCCCTCGCGTTGCCGAGCAGTTCGGAGCGGAAGCCGGGGATCCGTTCGATCCGGCCCCGGCGCACGGCGCTCCGACCGTGCGGGGCGGTGTCACCGTTCGGGGCCGTCCCGCCGTTCGGGGCGGACCAGGCCGTGTCGGCGCTCATCGGGCCACCGACCACACGTGCACGGCCGGGCCCTCGCAGGGCAGGTCGCGGCCCGGGACCAGCTGCGGCCCGCCGAGCAGGTGGGTGGCGTGCCACTCCCCCGCCACCGGCGGGTGGTCGGCCCGGCTGATCTGCACCAGGACCGTCTCCCGCGCGTCCTCCCGCTCGAACAGCAGGACGTCGCCCTCGGCGACCAGCCAGCGCAGCCCGCCGCCGGTCAGCGCGCTGTGGCTGCGGCGCAGCCGGACCAGGTCGCGGTAGGTGCGCCAGGTGTGCTGGTCCCAGGCGGACTCGTCCCAGGGGAACGGCTTTCGCCCCTCCTCCAGGCCCTCGCCCAGCACGCCGACCTCGTCCCCGGAGAACACCATGGGGATCCCGGGCAGGGTGAACAGCAGGGCCGCGCCGAGCAGTTGGTGCTCGGGACCGGCGAAGGTGCGGAACCGGGCGGTGTCGTGCGAGTCCAGCAGGGTCAGGTTGTGGGCGCGGCTGCGCCAGGGCAGCGCGGCGCCGAAGGCCGTCATGGTGGCGCGCACCCGGGCGGCGTCGTAGTCGGGGATCGGCCCGGGGACGGCCCAGAAGTCCTTCTGGTCGTGCTTCTCGACGAGCCAGCTCCAGACCGGCCGGGTGAAGCCCGCGTAGCTCATGGTGCCCTGCCAGCCGTCGCCGGCCAGGGCGAGCGAGGCATCGTGCTGGTGCTCGGCGAGCAGGACGGCGTCGGGGTTGGCGGCCCGGACGGTGGCCGCGGTGGTGGTGGCGACCCTGTGGTTGAGCTCGACGTCGCCGCGCCGGCCGGCCATCTGCGCCACGTCGACCCGCCAGCCGTCCAGGTGGAACGGCGCGCCGAGGTACCTGGCGATCACCGAGTCGGGGCCCTCGTAGAGGCGGCGGCGCAGCTCGGCCGAGCGGTGGTCGAAGGTCGGCAGGGTGCGCACGCCGAGGAAGGTCGCGTAGTCCTCCGGTCCGCCGTCGCCGAAGAAGTAGAAGCCGGCCTCGGGGCTCTCGGGGTCGGACTGCGCGGTGCGGAACCAGGCGTGCCCGTCGCCGGAGTGGTTGAGGGTGATGTCGCCGATCACCTTGATGCCGCGCCGGTGCGCCTCGGTGGTGAGGGCGATCAGCGCCTCGTCGCCGCCGAGTGCCGGATCGACCCGGTCGAAGGAGACGGCGTCGTAACGGTGGTTGGAGCGGCCCTCGAAGAACGGGGTCAGATAGATCACGGTGGCGCCGAGCCGCTGGATGTGGTCGATCTTGCGGACCACGCCCCAGAGGTCTCCGCCGTACATCTGCTGGAGGGCCTCGGCGTCGCCGGTGCGCAGCGGGGTGTCCCAGTCGGCCGGGCGGGCCCAGGAGGCGAGCGGGGCCTCGCCGGAGCGGTGGTAGCGGTCGGGGAAGATCTGGTAGACCACCGCGTCGCCGGCCCAGGCGGGCGGGGCGGGGTGGGTGGTGAGGCGGAAGTCGGTGGCGTCGGGCAGGTCGTGGTCGTGCAGGCCGGCAGCGGTGAGCCAGCGCCCGCCGGCCGGGGTGTGCAGCCAGAACCGGTAGTTCATCTCCGGGTTGACCATCTCCAGGACGGCCCGCCACCAGGTGGTCCCGGTGCCGTCGACCCGGTCGACGACGGCGGCCGTGAAGTGCGGTTCGCCGTCCGGGACGGAGCGCAGGAAGACCCGCTCGACGTCCTGCCCCGCGGGCACCCGGACCAGGAGGTCGACGCGCTGCCCGAGGCGCGGGGCGAGGTCGCCGACGTACCGCGCGGACCCGTCGTGGTGCGGCTGGTGGCGGGCGGCGAGGCGGTGGCTGCTGGCCGGGTCCATGGGGCTCCTCGGGGCGGGTGGACAGGTTAACGGATGACGGCGTTCCGCTTTCCGGGGCCGACGAGGGAACCGTAACGGCGATGAAACTGTTGCGCAATATGTTGCTAAGATCGTTTCATCCTGTTGCGCGGCCTGTCGCGCCGGGCTTTGTAAGATGCAGGCCGGACCAGACCGGAGGACCAATTGAGCGGCCCGTCACTGCGCGACATCGCCGCCCGGGCGGGCGTCAGCGCCGCCTCGGTGAGCAGGGTGATCAACGACCGGCCGGGCGTCTCCGACGACACCAAGGTCAAGGTCGCCGAGGCCATGCGGGAGCTCGGCTGGCAGCCCGACCAGGGCTACGACCCGCACCAGGGCGCGCTGATCGGCGTCGTCGTCCCGGAACTCGACAACCCGGTCTTCCCCCTGCTCGCCTCCGCGATCGAGGTGCAGCTCGCCAAGCACGGCCTCACCGCCGTGGTCGGCACCTCCACCCGCCAGGGCACCGCCGAACTCGGCTACATCGACGTCCTGCTGCGCAAGGGCGTCTCCGGCCTGGTCCTGGTCTCCGGCCGGCACGCCAACCCCCACGCCGACCACGGCTTCTACCGGCTGCTGCACGAACGCGGCATCCCGATGGTGCTGGTCAGCGGCCGGGTGGAGGGCCTGGCCGTCCCCACCGTCGCCACCGACGAGGCGCTCGGCGCCCGGATCGCCGTCGCCCACCTGCGCGAGCTCGGCCACCGCCGGATCGGCCTGGCCGGCGGCCAGGGTTACCTGCGCCCCTCGCTCAACCGCCTGGACGGCTACCGGCGCGCGATGCGCGAGCTGCTCGGCGAGGAGCCCCCCGCGGACTGGTACGCCGAGTCCGCCTACTCGATCGCCGGCGGCGCGGCCGCCGCCCGCCAGCTGCTCGACGCGGACGTCACCGCCGTGATCGCCGGCAGCGACCTGATGGCCCTCGGCGTGGTCCAGGCCGCCCGCGAGGCCGGCCGCACCGTCCCCGGCGACCTCTCGGTGATCGGCTACGACGACTGCTACCTCGCCGCCCACAGCAACCCGCCGCTCACCACCGTCCGCCAGCCGATCGACGAGATGGGCGCCGCCGTCGCCGACGCCCTCTGGCGCCAGCTGGAGGGCCACGGCGGCCGGGCCCGGGACTACCTGTTCACCCCGGTCCTGGTCGCCCGCGACTCCACCGCCCGCGCCCGCGGCTGAGAGCGCGCACACGCCGGAGGGCCGGGGAGCAGCTGCTCCCCGGCCCTCCGTCAACTCCCGGGCGGCGTCAGTCGTTCGGGACGGTCGCGTAGCGCGCGGTGCCCTCGGCCATCTGCCGCAGCGCGTCCTTGCGGTCCCGCTTCGACAGCTTGTCGATGTAGAGGAACCCGTACAGGTGGTCGGTCTCGTGCTGCAGGCAGCGGGCGAAGAAACCGGTGCCCTCGACGCGGACCGGGTTGCCGTCCTTGTCCTGGCCGGTCACCGCCGCGTAGTCCGGGCGGGGCAGCTCGGCGTAGGCGGTCGGGACCGACAGGCAGCCCTCGTTGCCGTCGTCCAGCACCCGCTTGCGGTCCTTCGGGAACTCCTCCAGCACCGGGTTGACCACATGGCCGATGTGCCGCACGCCCTCGTCGTCCGGGCAGTCGTAGACGAAGACCTTCAGGTCCACGCCGATCTGGTTGGCGGCCAGGCCCACGCCCTCCGCCGCGTACATCGACTGGAACATGTCGTCGATCAGCGCGGACAGCTCGCCGTCGAAGGCCGTCACGTCCTTCACCTCACGGTGCAGCACGGGGTTGCCGTAGACGGTGATCGGGCGCGCCGTGCCCTTGGAGAGGTCCGGCTGCTCGCCGACCACCTTCGGGGTCTCGTCGTGCTCGTGCTGCTCCTGCTCCGCCATGTCTTCCGCTTCCATAGGCCTACGCGTACCGCACCAGGGTACTCAGCGCGCTCAGCAGACCTCTTCGAGATCCCGGTACACCCGGGTTCCCGGGGACGCGGCGGCCCAGCGGTCCAGCAGCACCCGCACCAGGTGCGCCGGGGCGGCGATCCCGCACTCGCGCTCGGCCAGCCAGGACATCCCGCCCGCGCCCGGGCTCAGATGGCTCAGGTGGCCGGGGTGCGCGGCGTCCCCGTCGTCGTGCGGATCGTGGTGGGCGGTGTGCCCGTCGTCCGAGGCCATCCGGCTCTCCGAACAGGCCCGGCACAGCAGCCGCACCGAGGACGTCCAGTCCTCCGCCGCGTAGCCGGCGTCCGCGACCAGCCGCTCCAGCGCGTCCCGGTCCGCCTCCGTCGCCGCCTGCAGCAGCACCACGTACGTCGGCACCGGGGACGGCGCCCACAGCTCGATCTCGTCGAACACCGGGTAGGCGACCCCGTCGGTGACCCGCTCGCCGTGCGGGGCGCCGTCGTGCAGCACCACCTCGCCCCAGCGCCGGCCGGAGGACGGCAGCGGGATCGACAGCACCTCGATCCGGGCCGGGTCCAGCCGCCGGCCCCACACCACCTCGGACTCGCCGTCCGGGGAGAGCCGCACCGGGGTGGTCCCGAGGTCCAGGCTGACCGGCCCCTCCTCGCGCGCGCCCGGGCCGCCGGGCAGCTTCAGCCCGTACGCCTGCCAGGCCCGGCGGGCCAGCGGCCAGTCCTGCAGCGCGGTCGCGGTGATGCCGAGGTTCCACCAGTCCGGGGCGCCCTGCTCGCGGTCCAGCAGCGCCACCGCCCGCAGCCCGGCCGCCCGGGCCTGCTCCCAGTCGCGGCGGAACTTGTGCAGCAGCGCCAGGTTGAACCACGAGTCCGACAGCCACGGCTCCAGGTCGGCCGCCATCACCAGCAGGGCGCCGGCGTCCTCGTAACGGCCGTCGCCGATCAACGTGAAAGCCCGGTCGGTCGTCTGCCGCCAGGTGGCGGACGGCCGGTGCCGTGCCCGGTGGAAGATCCTCACGTTCGTCCCTGCCGTCGTCGTCCGCTCAAGTCCCGTGACCGCTCCCGCGTCACGGGCCCGGTGCTCCGGGTCGGTTTTCCACGCTACGACCGCATCCAACCACGACGGCCGCCGCCCGCGCTCCCCACCGCCGAGGTTGCCCGGTTCCGTCCCGGCCCGTTCCCGGCCCCTCCCCCAGCCTGCCCGCACCGCCCCGCCGCCTCAACCCCGGACGGCCCCCGCCGGCCCCCGGACCCGGCCGTCCGGCCCGCCCTCGGACGCCCCCGAGCGCCCCTCGGACGCCGGACGAGCACCGGACGAGCGCCCGGCGCGGTCAGCCGCGGACCCGCACCAGCGCGTCCACCACCCGGGCGTCGTACACCCGGCCCCGGCCCAGCCGCAGCGCCTCCAGCACCTCCAGCCGCCCCACCGCCTCGCCCACCCCGCGCCCCCGGGCCGCCGTCAGCAGGTCGTCGTGGGCGTTCGCCACCCGGATGATCCGCGCCGCCAGCGGCACCCCCCGCCCGCCGCCGTCCGGACCGGGGAACGGGTCGGCCAGCCGGGCGACCTGCTCGGCCACCCGCCGCGGCACCCCGGTGCGCCGGATCACCTCGCTGCCCAGCCGGGCGATCCGCTGCTGCTCCTCGTCCGGCAGCAGCGCCGTCGCCCCGCCCGGCACCGGCTCCACCAGGGACAGCTGCCCGATGTCGTGCATCAGCGCCGCGTACTCCAGCAGGGCCAGCTCACGGGTGCCGAGCCCCAGCTCGCGGCCGACCGCGCACGCCGTGTCGGCGACCCGGCGGGCGTGCCCCGGCGGTGTGTACCCGGCCACCTCGGTGGCCTTGGCCAGACTGGCGATGGTCTGCCCGGTGGTGGCCCGCACCGCCGCCGCCCGCCGGAAGGACACCTGCGCCAGCAGCAGCGGCGCGCAGAACAGCGGCAGCGCCCACAGCCCCACCTCCCCGGCGGCCAGGCTGACCAGCATGCCGGTGGCGGCGATCGCCGTGCCGATCCCGAACAGCGAGCGCAGCTCGTCCTCCAGCCCGGCCGGGAACCGCAGCCCGCTGCGGGCCCGGCGCAGCAGCGCCGCCAGCACCGCGTCGCAGAGCACGGCCAGCGCGGCCACCGCCGTCAGGAAGGCGCCGTACGCCGGGCCGTCGGCGGAGAACCGGTCCACCACCCCGCTGTTGTAGAGCGGCTGGAACACGGCGGCCGCGAACCCCGCCCCGAGCAGCCGCCGGGCCGCGCCGTCGCGCCGGGCCCGCTCGCGCCACGGCGCCGGCCCGCGCGGCCCGTCCCCGCGGACCCGTCCCACGGCCGCCCGCACCGCCGCGGGCAGCAGCGCCAGCAGCAGGCCGGCGCCGGTCACCGCCACCACCTGGAGCACCCCGGGCCCGGCCGGCAGCCCGCGCAGCGGCCCGAGCAGCGCGTACGCCAGCGCCCCCGCCGCCCCGATCGGCGCCTGCTCGCGGTCGCCCGGAAGAGTGATCCGCACACACTCGCCGAGCGCGATCAGCGCGGTGAACGCCAGCGCCACCCCCGGCTGGGCCGGACCGCGCACCGCCACCGCCCCGACGGCCGCCGCCAGCAGCGCGAGCGCCACCCCGTGCACCGCGCACACCGTGCCGGCGCACCCCTCCTGTGCATCCGCGCGCCCGGCGCCCGGCAGCTGCCGCGCGCCGTCCGGTGAGGCCGACGCGCCCCGCCGCGCGCTCATGACGCCCCGGCCGTCGGCACGCCGCCGCCACCGCCCTGGCCGGGCACCCCGCCCGGGGCCGCCCGGGCCGGTTCGGGGACGCCGAGCGGGATGTCCGGCACCGCCTTGATGCAGTCCGGGGAGGTCGGCAGCACCGGCTGCCAGTCGTGCACGGCCAGCGCGGCCACCAGCGCCCGCACCATCAGCGGATCGAACTGGCTGCCCGAGCAGCGCTCCAGCTCGGCGACCGCCTCGGCGACCGGCCGGCCGCGCCGGTAGGAGCGGGTGGAGGTCATCGAGTCGAAGGCGTCGGCGACCGAGATGATCCGGGCGAACTCGGGGATCTGCTCGCCGGCCAGCCCGGCCGGGTAGCCGCGGCCGTCCACCCGCTCGTGGTGGTGCAGGATCCCGGCGTGCGCCTCGCCGAGGAAGGCGATCCCGCGCACCAGCTCGTACCCGTGCACCGGGTGCACCTCGACGGCCCGGCGCTCCTCCTCGGTGAGGGGACCGTTTCTGCGCAGCAGCTCGGTGGCCACGCCGAGCTTGCCGACGTCGTGCAGGATGCCCGCGTACCGCAGGGTGCGCAGCCGCTCGGCCTCCATGCCCAGCTGATCGGCGATCAGCACCGCCGCCCGGCCGACCCGTTCGCTGTGACCCCGGGTGTAGGCGTCCTTGATCTCCACCGCCTGGACCAGCGCCTGGACGGTCGCCCGGTGGGCGTCGCGCTCCCGGTGCCCCTGGGCGAACACCCACGCCGAGATGGTCAGCGGCAGCAGGGCCAGCAGCGCCGCGAACGCGCCGTACGGGCCCTGCCAGAGCACGGCGAGCATCAGCCCGCCCGCCGCGTGCACCAGCACCGGCACCCCCGGCAGCTCCGGCGCGGCGGAGGCGCCGCGCCGCGGTCCGGCCGGCCGCCGGCCCTCCGCCAGCAGCCGCATGCCGCCCACCAGGGCGCCATTGACCAGGCAGAACGCGCCGAGCGCGGCGAACGCGGGCAGCAGCGCGGCGGGGAAGCGGGAGCCCAGCAGCAGCTGCGGGCCGGCCAGCAGGTGGAACACCGCCGAGGCCGCGAAGGCGGACAGCGCGAGCTGCGCGCCGTTCCACACCTGGCGCCGGCGGCAGTCCGCCGCCGTCCCGGCCCCGAGCAGCGCCGCGGGGACGGCGACCAGCGCGGCGGCGGCCGGCGGAAGCATCAGCACCCCGGCGAACAGCACCGGGAAGAAGGCGTTGACGCCGGGCCGCACCGGCCGGCGGGCGCGCAGCGGCGGGCGGCGCAGCAGCAGCCGCCCCAGCCGCAGGCAGGGCGTCGACAGGCCCTGGGCGAGCGACTCCCAGCAGCCGTGCAGGAAGGCCAGCAGCGCGACCTCCGGCCAGTCCACCGGGGCGCCCAGCCAGTGGGCAGCGGCCACCGGGGCGGGCAGCGGCAGCAACGGCAGCAGGCAGCAGAGCGCCACCACCGGCACGGCCACCAGGTAGCCCGCGGCGGCCGGCGGCAGGTCCGCGTCTCCGGTGTCCTCGTCTCCGGTGTCGGTAGCGATATCGACCTCCCCGCGTGCTGGCCCGTGCCGCCCTGGCCCGTCGTCCCGGCCCGCCCTCCCCCGCCCGCCCGGGCGCGCCGAAGCGACGGCCGACCGGCGGTGGTGAGCGTCCGTCAGGAGGATAGGGCGCCACTCCGGCACGGGGACGCGTGATCGCGCAATGCCGCTGCTGGCACACCGCCAACTCACTCGAACGAGTGACGGCCGGGCGCCGCCGGAGGGGACGCGGACAGACGGCGGCCCCGGAAGCATCCGCTTCCGGGGCCGCCCGCGTTCTCGGTCCGCCGTGCGCCGTCCGGCGCACCCGTGCTCAGGTCCCGGCCGCCGCCTCCGTGGCCCGGCCCGGCCCGGACGGCTCACCGGCCGCCTCGGCGTGCACCTCGACCGTGGTCTCGACCGCGACCACCACCGCCTCGCCCGACCGCTGCCCGGCCCGGATCGAGTCGATCCTGGCCAGCACCTTGCCGCGCAGGTCCGCCGGGGTGTCGTCGCAGCCGCAGGAACGCTTGATCAGCGCCTTGATCGCCTGCTCCAGCCCGTACTGCTTCAGGCAGGGCGAGCACTCCTCGAAGTGCACGCGCAGCTTGACGCAGTCGCCCTCGGCCATCTCGTTGTCGAGGAATTCGTAGAGGTGGTCGAGGACCTCGCCACACTCGGTGTCGTGCGGATCGCCGCAGCTCATGAGCCCGAGCCCTTCGCTTCCTGCCCTGCCCCGCTGCCGGCCGGGACGAGCCCGCGCTCACGGGCGTAATCCTCCAGCATGCCGCGCAACTGACGGCGGCCGCGGTGCAGCCGGGACATCACCGTACCGATGGGAGTACCCATGATGTCCGCGATCTCCTTGTACGCAAAGCCCTCTACGTCCGCGAGATAGACGGCGATGCGGAACTCCTCCGGGATGGCCTGGAGGGCGTCCTTCACATCGCTGTCCGGGAGGTGGTCCAGGGCCTGGGTCTCCGCCGAGCGCAGACCCGTCGACATGTGCGACTCGGCCCGGGCCAGCTGCCAGTCCTCGATCTCCTCGGCGGCGGTGCGCTGCGGCTCCCGCTGCTTCTTGCGGTACGAGTTGATGAAGGTGTTGGTGAGGATCCGGTACAGCCACGCCTTGAGGTTGGTGCCCTCGCGGAACTGGTGGAACGACGCGTACGCCTTCGCGAACGCCTCCTGCAGGAGGTCCTCCGCGTCGGCCGGGTTGCGGGTCATCCGCAGCGCGGCCGAGTACATCGGATCCAGGTAGCCCAGGGCGTCGCGCTCGAAGCGCTCCCGCCGGGCCTCCTCGGTCTCCTCCGCCGACACCCGGAAGGTGTCCTCACCGATCGCCTCGGCCAGCTCCTCACCGGTGAGCGCCTCGCCCGCGGGCAGACCCTCCCCCGGGCCCCGGCCCGGCTCGGCCTCGTGCTCGGTCCCGACGACCGGACCCACCTCCTCGGCATGACGGACACGGCCCACCGCGGGCCGCCCCGAAAGGGAGGATATCGGGCTGACGGGCTTCTCGCCCGCGACTAGCCAGTCCGACCAGGAGGGAGCGAACGCCGACGCGGCCTCGCGCTCCTCCGGCCGCTCGGGGCACGCGATCGAACCCATCAGCCCTGCCTTCCACCGGGACTCCATCTGACGACCGTGTCAACCACCGCGGCCCCGCCCGCATTCCCGGCCCCCGGCGGCCCGGCTCACACCACCCGCAGCACCCAGTCCCCGACCGCCGCGACGACCAGGTCCAGCAGCTCCTCCTGCCCCACCGCCGCCCGCTTCGCCACCTCGAAACCGTGATTGCCGGCCGGCAGCCCCACCAGCTCGTGCGAGGCCGGCAGCTCCGGGAACTCGGCCGGCCCGCCGAACGGATCCGTCGCCCCCTGGACCACCAGTGTCGGCAACCCCGAACCGAGCAGTTCCCCGGCCCGGCTCTTCTCCGGCCGGCCCGGCGGGTGCAGCGGGAACGCCAGCGCCACCACCCCCACCGCCCCGCTCGCCGCCCCCGTCCGGCAGGCCACCCGCGCCCCGGCGCTGCGCCCGCCCACCACCAGCGGCAGGCCCGCCCCGGCCAGCCGCTCCGCCACCGGCTCCCAGCCGGCGTCCAGCGTCCTCGGCGCGGGCGCCACCTTCCGCCCCGCCACCCGCCAGGGCTGTTCCACCAGCGCCACCGACACCCCCCGGGCGGGCAGGGCGGCGGCCAGCGCCGCGAGGTCCCGCGCCTCGATCCCGCCGCCGGCGCCGTGCCCCAGTGCCAGCACCGCGCGCGGCGCGGGGGCCGGGTGCAGGGTGATCCGGGCGTCCCCGGCGGGTGTGGGCACCGGCTCCGTGGTCACGGGGGCGGTCTTCGCGGCGGTCACGGCGGTGGTCCTCTCGAACGGGGAGCGGGGGTCAGAACAGGGTGGTCTCGTACTCGACCTCGGTGTAGGGCTCGGTCAGCCCGGCGTGGTCGTTGCGGATGCTGCCGACCTCCGGCGACACCGGCGTCACCCGCAGCGCGCCCGGCGGCGGCGGTATCAGCAGCCGCCGCAGCTCCTCGGACCCGCTGTCGTCCAGCCCCGGGTCCAGCCACGCGTCGAACGACCCCGGGTCCAGGTACAGCGGCATCCGCTCGTGGATCGGCGCCAGCAGCTCCTCCGCCTCCGTCGTCACCACCGTGAACGTCACCAGCCAGCCCTCCGGGTGGTCCGAGGGCACCGCCCGGTTGCGCCAGAACTCGTACAGCCCCGCCAGCGCCAGCGGCGCGCCGTCCGCCCGGGACACGAAGAACGGCTTCTTGCGCGCCCGGCCCCGCTCCGCCGGCACCGTCTGCCACTCGTAGTAGCCGTCCACCGGCAGCACGCAGCGGCGCGAGGCGAACGCCTGCCGGTAGGCCGGCTTCTCGTGCACCGTGTCCGCCCGGGCGTTGATCATCTTCACCGCCGTCTCCGGCGACTTCGCCCACTGCGGCACCAGCCCCCAGCGCAGCACCCGCAGCTGGCGCACCGGCGCCGCGGCCCCCTTCGCCTGCCGCTCCAGCACCACGAAGGCGCTCTGCGTCGGCGCGACGTTCCAGCTCGGGGCCAGCGTCTCCGCCGGATCCCACTGCTGGACACCGAACAGCTCGACGATGTCCCCGGGCCGGCTACTCGCGGCGAAGCGACCACACATACCGTCAGCTTGCCACGGACCCGGCCGCCCCCGGGCCCGCGTCCGGTCCCCAGAACCACCCGCCCCCGGACCGCCGTCCTCCCCATGGCAGGCTGCCACCCCGGGAGAGACGGCCGAACCGAGGCGGAGGAGACCCCATGGACGCCAGGACCCTCGACGAGCTGTGGACCGCCGTCACCGGCACCCAGCCCGACCCGCCCGGCTGGCTCGCGCTCGCCACCGGCGCCGCCGCCCTGCTCACCGTCCTCGTCCGCCCGCTGTGGCGGATCGCCCGGGGCGCCGTCACCATCGCCCACGAGGGCGGCCACGGCCTCGCCGCCGTCGCCACCAACCGCAGGCTCGCCGGGATCCGGCTGCACTCCGACACCTCCGGCCTCACCCTCTCCTACGGCCGCGCCACCGGCCCCGGCATGCTCCTCACCCTCGCCGCCGGCTACACCACCCCCGCCCTGCTCGGCCTCGGCTGCGCCGCCCTGCTCGCCGCCGACCGCGTCACCCTGCTGCTCTGGCTCGCCATCGCCCTGCTGCTCGCCCTGCTGGTCCGGATCCGCAACGCCTTCGGCTTCCTCAGCGTGCTGCTCGCCGGCGGCGCCTTCTTCCTGGTCTCCTGGTTCGGCTCCCCCGAGGTCCAGGCCGCCTTCGCCTACCTCGGCACCTGGTTCCTGCTGATCGGCGCCGTCCGACCGGTCCTCGAACTCCAGCGCCAGCGCCGCCACGGCCGGGCCCCCGACTCCGACGCCGACCAGCTCGCCCGGCTCACCGGCGTCCCCGGCCTCGCCTGGACCACCCTCTTCCTGATCACCGCCCTCGCCGCGCTCGCCCTCGGCGCGAGCTGGCTGCTGCACCCCCTGTGACCCCCCGCGCCCCCGCATCGGAGGCGAACGGGCGAGCCGCGACACGGCCCCTAGACTTGGGCCCATGACCGAGACCCTGTGGCCCGCCCCCGTCGCGACCACCCCCGTGGACGCCACCGTCACCATCCCCGGCTCCAAGTCGGTCACCAACCGGGCCCTGGTGCTGGCGGCACTCGCCGACGGCCCGGGCTGGGTGCGCCGCCCGCTGCGCAGCCGCGACTCCCAGCTGATGGCCGACGGCCTGCGCGCCCTCGGCGTCACCATCGAGGAGCAGGTCAACAACGACACCGGCGGCACCGGCGGCGGCGAGGCCTGGCGGGTCATCCCCGCCCCCGTGCTGCGCGGCCCCGCCTCGGTCGACGTCGGCAACGCCGGCACGGTCATGCGCTTCCTGCCCCCGCTCGCCGTCCTCGCCGACGGCCCGGTCCACTTCGACGGCGACCCGCGCAGCCACGAGCGCCCCCAGCACGGCGTCATCGACGCCCTGCGCGCGCTCGGCGCCCGGATCGAGGACGGCGGCCGCGGCACCTTCCCGCTCACCGTGCACGGCACCGGCGCCCTCGACGGCGGCACCGTCGAGCTCGACGCCTCCGCCTCCTCCCAGTTCGTCTCCGCCCTGCTGCTCTCCGGCGCCCGCTACAACAACGGCGTCGAGGTCCGGCACGTCGGCGGCCCGGTCCCCTCGCTGCCGCACATCCGGATGACCGTCGACATGCTGCGCCTGGCCGGCGTCCAGGTCGACGCCCCCGAGGACGGCGGCGAGAAGGACGTCTGGCGGGTCACCCCCGGCGCCCTGCTCGGCCGCGACCTGGTCGTCGAGCCCGACCTCTCCAACGCCGCGCCGTTCTTCGCCGCCGCCCTGGTCACCGGCGGCCAGGTCACCGTCCGCGACTGGCCGAAGCACACCACCCAGCCCGGCGACCAGCTGCGCGACCTCTACACCCGGATGGGCGGCAGCTGCGTGTTCACCGACGAGGGCCTGCGCTTCACCGGCACCGGCCGGATCCACGGCATCGAGGCCGACCTGCACGACGTCGGCGAGCTCACCCCGGTGATCGCCGCCGTCGCCGCCCTCGCCGACTCCGAGTCCCACCTCTACGGCATCGCCCACCTGCGGCTGCACGAGACCGACCGGCTGGCCGCCCTCGCCAAGGAGATCAACGGCCTCGGCGGCGACGTCAGCGAGACCGAGGACGGCCTGCGGATCCGCCCGCGCAAGCTGACCGGCGGCGTCTTCCACACCTACGAGGACCACCGGCTGGCCACCGCCGCCGCGGTGATCGGCCTGGCCGTGCCCGGCGTCCAGGTGGAGAACGTGGCCACCACCGCCAAGACCCTGCCGGACTTCCCCGCCATGTGGGACGAACTGCTCGCCGGACCGGTGGCGGGCGGCTGAGCGGGAGACTGGGCACATGCGCCGCTACGGCAAGGACGCCGACGAGGACGACATCCGCAACCGCCCCGCGCGCCGGGGCTCCCGGCCGCGGACCCGGATCCGGCCCAAGCACGAGGACGCCGCCGAGGCGATGGTGCTCACCGTCGACCGCGGCCGGCTGACCTGCCTGGTCGACCCGGGGACGAAGCAGGAGCACGAGGTCGTCGCGATGAAGGCCCGCGAGCTGGGCCGCAAGGGCGTCGTCGTCGGCGACACCGTCTCCCTGGTCGGCGACCTCTCCGGGGACGCCGACACCCTGGCCCGGATCGTCCGGGTCGAGGAGCGCACCTCGGTGCTGCGGCGCACCGCGGACGACGACGACCCCTACGAGCGGATCGTCGTCGCCAACGCCGAGCAACTCGCCATCGTCACCGCGCTGGCCGACCCGGAGCCCCGGCCCCGGCTGATCGACCGCTGCCTGGTCGCCGCCTACGACGCGGGCATGGAGCCGCTGCTCGTCCTCACCAAGGCCGACCTGGCCCCGGCCGAACCGCTGCTGGAGTCCTACGCGCCGCTCGGCATCCAGTACGTCGTCACCCGCCGCGACGAGCTGGAGACCACCGGCGCCGAGGCCGTCCGCGAGCACCTGCGCGGGCTGCGCACGGTGTTCATCGGCCACTCCGGCGTCGGCAAGACCACCCTGGTCAACGCCCTAGTCCCGGAGCGGCAGCGGACCACCGGCCGGGTCAACGCCGTCACCGGCCGCGGCCGGCACACCACCGTCTCCGCGCTCGCGCTGCGGCTGCCGCCGCCGCCCGGCGCCAAGCCCGGCTCCAAGAAGGCGCTGGACGCGGGCTGGGTGATCGACACGCCCGGCTTCCGTTCCTTCGGCCTCTCCCACATCGACCCGTCCCGGGTCATCCACGCCTTCCCCGACCTGGAGCCCGGCACCGAGGACTGCCCGCGCGCGTGCAGCCACGACGAGCCGGACTGCGCCCTGGACGCCTGGGTGGCCGACGGGCACGCCGACCCCGCCCGGCTCTACTCGCTGCGCCGCGTGCTGGCCAGCAAGGAGGCCCGCGAGGGCGACTGACGGCCGTCGCCGGGCCGGTTTCCGCATTCGAGGTGTCGGAGCGCCCTCTCGCGGTGATCATAGGAAAGTCGGGCCGGATCACGGTCCGGCCCGCCGACCGATCCCGCCGACCGACAGGGAGAGCACGCGATGGCATGGGCCCTGGTTGTCCTGGCCGGCCTGCTGGAGACCGGCTTCGCGATCAACCTCAAGCTCAGCGAGGGCTTCACCAAGCTCTGGCCCACCATCAGCTTCTGCGTCTTCGCCCTCGGCAGCTTCGGCCTGCTGACCCTCTCCCTGAAGACCCTCCCGGTCGGCCCCGCCTACGCGGTGTGGACCGGCATCGGCGCCGCCGGCACCGCGATCTACGGCATGCTCTTCCTCGGCGAGTCCACCTCGGTGCTCAAACTCGTCTCGATCTCCCTCGTCATCGCCGGAGTCATCGGCCTCCAGCTGAGCGGGTCGGCCCATTAGCAGCCCGCTCGCCGCCGCGACCCGCTCGCGGGCTGCGTGCCCTGGGCGTGCTCCGCGCTAGGGTTTCGACCATGGCCGATTACCACGACGACCTCCGACTCGCCCATGTCCTCGCCGACTCGGCCGACTCGGTCACCCTGGAGCGCTTCCGCGCGCTCGACCTGCGGGTCGAGACCAAGCCCGACCTGACCCCCGTCAGCGACGCCGACAAGGCCGCCGAGGAGCTGGTGCGCAGCGTCCTGCAGCGGGCCCGCCCGCGTGACGCGGTGCTCGGGGAGGAGTTCGGCCTGCAGGGCTCCGGCCCGCGCCGCTGGGTGATCGACCCGATCGACGGCACCAAGAACTACATCCGCGGCGTCCCGGTCTGGGCCACCCTGATCGCCCTGCTGGAGGACGGTCCGGACGGCGTGGCGCGCCCCGTCGTCGGCATCGTCTCCGCCCCCGCGCTCAACCGCCGCTGGTGGGCCGCCAAGGACCTCGGCGCGTTCGCCGGCCGCAGCCTCGCCAAGGCCTCCCGGATCCAGGTCTCCGGCGTCTCGCGGATCGAGGACGCCTCCTTCTCCTACTCCTCGCTCACCGGCTGGGAGGAGCGCGGGCGCCTCGACCCGTTCCTCGACCTCACCCGGGCCTGCTGGCGCACCCGCGCCTACGGCGACTTCTGGTCCTACATGATGGTCGCCGAGGGCGCGGTGGACATCGCCGCCGAGCCGGAGCTGTCGCTGTGGGACATGGCGGCGAACTGCGTCATCGTCGAGGAGGCCGGCGGTCGCTTCACCGGCCTGGACGGCGTCCCGGGCCCCGGCGGCGCCGACGCCGTCGCCTCCAACGGCCTGCTGCACGAGGAGGCGCTGCGCCGCCTGAGCGTCTGAGCCCGGAGCGCCCCCGCCCCGAGCCGAGAGGCGAGCGGGGAATTGCCGTGCGCCCCCGCCCCGAGGCGAGAGGCGAGCGGGCGAATTGCCGTGCGGGCCCCGAGTGCCGGTTCTCCGGCGGCACTCGGGGCCCGCTGCTCAGCGGGTCCCCTCACCGGGCCCCGCGTCGCGATGCGTCAGCGCTGCTTGCGCAGCTCGCGCACCGCGGTCTCCAGCCGCCGGCCGAAATCGGCGTCGGCCTTGCGGAAGTTGTCGACCGCCCGCTCGACGATGTCCTCGCGGTCGGAGGAGACCTTGGCGATGAAGCCGGACAGGTTGGCGACCAGCCGCTGCTTCTCGTCCTCGCCCATCAGCCGGTAGAGGTCGCCGGCCTGCACGAAGTCGTTGTCCTCGGCGTGCGAGGGCGCCTCGTGGGTGCCGGTGACGCCGTCGACCGGAACCGGCGCCCACAGCGGGCGGCCGGTCTGCACCGGACCGCCGAAGCTGTTCGGCTCGTAGTTCTTGCGGCGCCCGTGGCGGCCGTCGTACAGGTGGCCGTCGCGGTGGTTGGTGAGCGCCTCGGTGGCGTGCGGGCGGTTGACCGGCAGGTGGTCGGCGTTGATGCCGACGCGGTAGCGGTGGGCGTCCGCGTAGGCGAACAGCCGGCCCTGCAGCATCTTGTCCGGGGACGGGCCGATGCCGGGCACGAAGTGCGACGGCGAGAATATCGACTGCTCGACCTCGGCGAAGACGTTGTCGGGGTTGCGGTTCAGCTCCAGCTTGCCGAACTCGACCAGCGGGTAGTCCGCGTGCGGCCAGACCTTGGTCAGGTCGAACGGGTTGAAGCGGTAGTCCGCCGCATCCGCGGCGGGCATGATCTGGACGCTGACCGTCCAGCTCGGGAACTCGCCGCGCTCGATGGACTCGCGCAGGTCGCGCTGGTGGCTGTCCGGGTCCTCGCCGGCGAGCTTGTTGGCCTCGGCCTGGGTGAGGGTGCGGATCCCCTGGTCGGTCTTGAAGTGGTACTTCACCCAGAAGTACTCGCCGGCCTCGTTCTGCCACTGGTAGGTGTGCGAGCCGAAGCCGTCCATGTGCCGGTACGACGCCGGGATGCCGCGGTCGCCGAACAGCCAGGTCACCTGGTGGGTGGCCTCGGGCGACAGCCCCCAGAAGTCCCAGACGTTGTCCGCCTCCTGCGAGCCGGTGTACGGGTCGCGCTTCTGGGTGTGGATGAAGTCCGGGAACTTGCTGGCGTCCTTGATGAAGAACACCGGGGTGTTGTTGCCGACGAGGTCGTAGTTGCCCTCCTCGGTGTAGAACTTCAGCGCGAAGCCGCGCGGGTCGCGCACCGCGTCCGCCGCGCCGAGGTTGCCGGCGACGGTGGAGAAGCGCAGGAAGGTCTCGGTCTGCTTGCCGACCTCGGAGAGGAAGGCGGCCCGGGTGTACGCGGTGACGTCCGCGGTCACCGTGAAGGTGCCGTAGGCGCCGGCGCCGCGGGCGTGCACCACGCGCTCCGGGATGCGCTCGCGGTTGAAGTGCGCCAGCTTCTCGAACAGCTGCTGGTCCTGGATCAGCGCCGGGCCGCCGACGCCGGCGGTCTCGGTGTTCTGGTTGTCGGCGACGGGGGCACCCGCCTCCGTGGTGAGGGTGGGGCGCAGCTCGTCCTGGGTAGTCATGTGAGGGGGCCTCCGCGTGATCCGGTCGTGACGAACCGATCCTAACTTGGACTTTGTCTAAGTCAACACTGGAACCAAAGTCGGAGTGTCACTTACCCTGAGTCCATGAGTGACCTGCTGGAGAGACTTCGCGGACGTGGATGGCGGCTGACCTCGCAGCGCCGGGTCGTGGCGGAGGTCCTCGACGGCGAGCACGTCCACCTGACCGCCGACGAGGTGCACGCCCGCGCGGTCGAGCGCCTGCCGGAGATCAGCCGCGCCACCGTCTACAACACGCTCGGTGAACTCGTCGGCCTCGGCGAGGTGTTGGAGGTCGCCACCGACGGCCGCGCCAAGCGCTACGACCCCAACGCGCACCACGCGCACCAGCACCTGGTCTGCTACGGCTGCGGCGCCATCCGTGACGTCCACCCCGAGGGCGACCCGCTGGCCGCGCTGCCCGCCGCCGAGCGGTTCGGCTTCACCCTCTCCGGCGCCGAGATCACCTACCGCGGCCTGTGCCCGGACTGCTCCGCCGCCCGGCCCTGAAACACCCCCGCGCGCACGCCTCCCCCGCACGCCCTCGGGCACACCGCGCGCCCGGCTACGCGCTCAGCTCCGCGTGCAGCGCGCCCAGCAGCCGGCCCGCCCGCTCGGCGACCTCCGCCGGCCCGTAGTCCGCGGCCCGCCGGCACCAGCCCTCCGCCAGCACCGGCTCCCCCCGGCGCAGCGCCAGCAGCGCCAGGCGCAGCGCCGCCCGCCCGTGCCCGGCGTCCGCCGCCCGGGTGTACCAGAGCATCGCCTCGGCCTCGCTGTCCTGCCGGGCCAGCAGCAGCCCCAGGTTGAACGCCGCGCTGCGGCTGCCCGCCTCCGCCGCCCGCCGGTACCAGCTCTCGGCGATCTGCAGCGCCCCCCGCTCGGCCGCCCGCACCCCCATCCGCACCTGCGCCCGGCGGTGCCCGGCGTCGGCCGCCACCGCGTACCAGTGCTCGGCCTCCGCGTCCGCGTCCCCGCGCCGGTCCAGCACCGACGCCAGCCGGAACGCGCCCTCCGCCGAGCCGCCCGCCGCCGCCTGCCGGTAGCGCTCCAGCGCCCCCGCCGCGTTGCCGCGCTGCTCCTGCACCACGGCCAGCTGCAGCGCCGCCTCGCCGTGCCCCTCCGCGGCGGCGCGCGCGTACCACTCCTGCGCCTGCCGGTGCTCGCCGCGCCCGGCGTGCAGCACGCCGAGATTGAACGCGCCGTCCACGCTGCCCGCCTCGGCGGCCTTGGAGAACCACGGCTCGGCGCCCGACTCGTCGCCGCGCTGCAGCAGCACCACGGCCAGCGCGTTGCACGCCTCCCGGTGCCCGGCGTACGCGGCCCGGCGGTACCACTGCTCGGCCTGCTGGTCGCGGCCCGCGCCGGCGCACAGCAGGCCCAGGTTGAACGCGCCGTTCTGGTCGCCGGCCTCCAGCGCGCCGCGGTACCAGCGCTCCGCCTCGGCCGCCTCGCCGCGCGAGGCGTGCAGCGCGCCCAGCGCGTTGGCGGCGTTGCCGTCGCCCGCCTCGGCCGCCTCCTGCCACCACTCGGCGGCCGCGACGAGGTCCCCGCCGTCGCGCAGCAGGTAGCCCAGCGCGCACGCGGCCCGCGGCTCGCCGTTCTGCGCCGACTGCCGGTACCAGCGGGCCGCCTCCTCCAGCAGCGCCTGCTCGCCGCCGGCCCGGTCCTCCAGCAGCACGCCCAGGCGCAGCGCGGCGCGGGCGTGGCTGCGGGCGGCGGCGATCCGGTACCAGGCCTCGGCGGTCTCCTTGTCCCCGGCTGCTTCGCGCATCCGGGCCAGCCGGTAGGCGGCCTCCCGGTGCCCGGCGTCCGCGGACACCTTGAACCACCGCTCGGCACGCACGTCCCGGCGGTGCTCCATGAGGTCGCCCAGCGCGTAGGCGCCCAGCGGGTGGCCGTGGTCGGCGGCGAAGTGCAGCCAGTACTCGGCGGCCTCCTCCTCCCCCTGGTCGCGCAGTTGCAGGCCGAGCGCGTGGGCGGCGGGCGCGCTGCCGGCCACCGCGGCCTGGCGCCACCACTGGGCGGCCTCGGCCCGGTGGCCGCGCTGGTGCAGCAGCACGCCGAGGTTGTTGGCGGCGGCCCGCAGCCCGGCGGCGGCGGCGCCACGCAGGTACGGTTCGGCGTCCTCCAGGTCGCCGCGGCGCAGCAGCAGGGTGCCGAGCCGGGCGGCGGCGTCCGGGTCGCCGTCGTCGGCGGCGCGCCGGTGCCGGGCCTCCAGGGCGGCCTGCTCGCGGGCGGCGAGCGCGGTCTCGAAGCTGGCCGAGTCGAAACCGGTGTCGCTCTCGACACCGGGGCCGGCGGATCCGTCGGAGGGCGCGCCGCGGGCACCGGGCGCGGCGAGACCGCCGGCCGGGACGTGCACCAGGGAGTCCGGGCCCCAGCCGGCCGCGGGGCGGCGCTCGGCCAGACCGCTGGTGCGCTGGGCGGGCAGGGCGCCGGGCTGCCGTTCGGGGCTCTCCGCCCAGGCCTCGGTGTCCGCCTCGGTGGTCGCCGCCGGCCTCGCCCCTGCCCCGTTCCTGCCGATCAGCCTCATGCCGACTCCCACTCCCCCCGAGTGTCGCGGCGTCGTCGTCCGGCCCGGGGCCGGGGGGACCCCACGGGGAGCGCGCGGACCCGACGGCCGGTCAGCAGCCGGGCAGCGTCCCCCATCTGTCCCATCGTCGCATCACCCGCAACCCGCGTACACCTGCCCCGGCCGATTTCGGCGGGGCGGACCCGAAGCCGACGAAATTGCTTCGGCGCTTTGTCGATTTCCCGACACTTGGCCCCCACAAACCCCGCTGCCGTCGTCCTTGGCGACGCTCGATGGTACCGGAGCGGCCCCGCCCGTCCGCGCGCGCAAACGCCGAAGGCCCGGAGGAAGAATCCTCCGGGCCTTCGTGCTACTGAGTAGCGGGGACAGGATTTGAACCTGCGACCTCTGGGTTATGAGCCCAGCGAGCTACCGAGCTGCTCCACCCCGCGTCGGTGGTTAAACCATAGCACGGGCGCGGGATGGAGCCGAAATCGGTTACCGCGGGATCGCCGCAGCTCAGGGGCCGCTGCTCGGTGCGGGCGAGGCCGCACCGGTCGCCGGCGGGGTGGCCGGCGCCGTGCCGGTCGGCGCCGGGGCCGGGGTGATCCCGGCCTTCTGCTCGGCTGCCTCGACCGCCTTGAGCGCGTCGTTGAGCGCCTTCTGGGCCTGGCCCCAGGCCACCCAGTCACCGTTCTTGAACGCGGTCTGGCTGTCGTTGTTGGCCTTCACCGCGTCCGCGATCGCCTTCTGCAGCTCCGGCGAGACCGTGGCCCCCGGCACCGGCGTGGTCGGGGTGGTCGGCGTGCCCGGGTTGGCCGGCGTGGTCGGGTTGGTCGGGTTGGTCGGCGTGGTGCCGGGCGCCGTCGGCGTGACCGGCGCACCGGGTGCGGCCCCGCCGAGCACCTTGGCCAGCGCCTTCTCCAGGTTGTCCTCCACCGCGACGACCGCGTTCTCGTTGCCGTACGTCGCCAGCACCTTCTTCAGCACCGGCACCTTGGCGCTGCGGCCGATCAGGTACACCGGCTCGACGTTCAGCAGGCCGCCGCCGACCGGCAGGGTCAGCAGGTTGCCGTACTCGATGTCGGAGTCGGTGCCGGTCTTCAGCAGGGTCAGCTGGTTGGCGACCAGCGGGTCCGAGTTGAACTTCGCCTGCACCTGCTTGGGGCCGAGCGCCCCCGCGCCGGTCGGGATCTTGGCGATCCGGATCTTCCCGTAGTCCGGGCCCGGGTCGGCGCTGACCGACATGAACGCGGCCAGGTTGTCGCGGCCCTGCGGCGAGAAGGTCGTGGTGAGCGAGAACGACGCCTCCTTCGCGTCCGGCATCCGGACGGTCAGGTAGTACGGCGGCTGCACCTCGTTGGTGTTGGTCGTCGGGTCGGTCGGCACCTGCCAGATGTCGGTGCCGTTGAAGAAGCCGCCGGCGTCGGTCATGTGGTACTCGGCGAGCAGGTCGCGCTGCACCTTGAACATGTCCTGCGGGTAGCGCAGGTGCGGCTTCAGCTCCGCCGGGATGTCGCCCTTGGCCTTCACCGTGCCCGGGAACGCCTTCATCCAGGTCTTCAGCACCGGGTCGTTCTCGTCCCACTGGTAGAGCGTCACCTCGCCGGTGTACGCGTCCACGGTGGCCTTGACCGAGTTGCGGATGTAGTTGACCTGGTTCGCGGCGGTCAGCAGCTCACCGCGCTGGTTGGTCAGCGAGTCCTTGGTGACGTCGCCCAGCGTCGTCTTCGAGGAGAAGGGGTAGCCGTCCGAGGTGGTGTAGCCGTCCAGCACCCACACCACGCGGCCGTTCTCCACCACCGGGTACGGGTCGGCGTCGATCGACAGCCACGGCGCGACCTTCTCGACCCGTTCCTTGGGGGTGCGGTCGTAGATGATCTTCGCGCCGTCGCGGATCGCACTGGAGTAGAGGATCTGCGGCTCGGCGAACTTCACCGCGTACGCGGCCCGGGTCAGCGGGTTGCCCAGCCCGACCCCGCTGTCGCCGTCGTAGGAGAAGTGCACCGGGGTGCCGTTCTCCGCGGTGTAGTCGATGTCCTGGTAGCCGCCGCCGACGATCGAGTACGTCGTCGTCTTCTCGCCGTAGTAGATCCGCTGCTGGTAGTCGCCGAACGCGCCCTTGGTCGGCAGCGCCGACTCGGTGTAGACCGGGTTGCCGTTGGCGTCCACCTGGTTGCCCTTGGCCGCGATCACGCCGTAGCCGTGGGTGTAGTTGAAGTGGTCGTTGATCCAGTTGCGCTGGATGCCGTTCAGGTCCAGCTCGCGCACGCCCAGCACGGTGTCCTGGTCGCCGTAGCGGTCGACGTCCAGCGACTTCGGGAAGGCGTAGTACTTGCGCAGCGCCTCGTTCTGCTGGAACGTCGGGCCGACCACGTTGGGGTCCAGCAGACGGATGTCCGAGATGGTCTGGGCGTCCGGCTTCAGCGCGTCCGCGCTGGTCCCGTTCGCCGGCTCGTACTGGACGACCTCGCTGTCGGCGATCCCGTACGCCTCACGCGTCGCGTCGATGTTCTTCTGGATGTACGGCGTCTCCTTGGCCTGCTCGTTCGGCTTGACCTGGAACTGCTGCACGATCGCCGGGTACACCCCGCCGATCAGCACCGCCGACAGCACCATCAGGCCCAGGCCGATCAGGGCCGGCGCCCAGGTGCGGCGCACCGGGGTCAGGAAGAACAGCACCGCGCAGATCACCGCGACGAAGAACAGGATGGTCTTCGCCGGCAGGAACGCGTTGGCGTCCACGTACCGCAGGCCGGTCCAGCCGGACACGCCCTTGTAGGAACCGGTCTTCACCGCCAGCGCGTACCGGTCCAGCCAGTACGCCACCGCCTTCAGCAGCACGAACACGCCCAGCAGCACCGCCAGGTGCCCCTGCGCGCCGGTGCTCGCCCGCCGCCCCGGCCCCTGCAGCCGCAGCCCCCCGTACAGGTAGTGCACCAGCGTCGAGGTCAGCAGCGAGACGATCACCGCGCTGAACGCGAAGCCCAGCAGGAACTCGTAGAACGGCAGGTCGAAGGCGTAGAACGAGACGTCCTTGCCGAACTGCGGGTCCTTGGTGCCGAACGGCGTCGCGTTGGTCCACAGCAGCCAGGTCCGCCACTGGCCCGAGGCGGCGGCACCCGCCACCAGCCCGATCACCAGCGAGATCCCGAGCAGTGCCCAGCGCTTGAACGGCGCCAGGCCCGAGCGGTAGCGGTCCAGGCTCTGCTGCTCCACCGACATCGCCGACAGCGGCGGGCGCAGCCGGTGCGCCAGCCACACGTTGAAGCCGACGATCACCGCCATCAGCAGGCCGAACACCGCGAACAGGCCGATCTTCGTCCACAGCTGGGTGGTGAAGACCGACGAGTAGCGCACCGACCTGAACCAGAGCCAGTCCGTCCAGAACCCGGCGAACATGACGAACAGCAGGAACAGCACCGCGAGCACGCCCAGGGTCAGCAGGGCCACCCTCGCTCGCCGGGAGGGCGGTCCCACTCTTCGCCGGAACCCCGGTCCTGAGCGTTCCGGCATCTGGAATACCACGGTGGCACCTCAGCTGTGTCGTCTTGAGTCGGTCGGTCTTCAGTGCAACTTAACCAGTCTTTGGCCGAGTTCCCACCGTTAGCAGACGGTTACGACAACCCCTCCCCCCGGCCCTCCCCGGACCTCTCCCCCGGGCCCGTCCCGCACCCCCTCCCGTGCCCCGCGGCGGCGGGCGCCACGCGCCGGGTGCCCGGCGTGTGAGGATTGAGGCATGTCCGATGGATCCAACCTCCCCGACGACGTCTCCACCCTCCCGGCCGGCAGCCCGCTGACCCGGGCCGCCCTGGAGATCGACGAGTACGCCGCCACCCTCGGCTGGGACCTCCCGGCCCGCCTCTTCGCCCTGGTGGACAGCGCCGCCCTGCGCAAGGCCGACCCCCGCATCGCCGAGCAGCTCGGCCTCGCCGACGGCGACCAGCCCGGCCTCACCCCGGTCGAGCAGGACGAGCTGCCCGCCGGCATGGAGCTGGACAAGTTCCTCGGCACCATCGCCTGGCCCGGCGCGGTGGCCGGCTGCGCCCTGGTCGTCGAGCGGCTGATGCTGCCGCCGGGCGCCGAGCAGTCCCGCCCGCGCAACGCCAGCGACGCCCAGCTCGCCGAGTGGGTGGCCAACCACCCCAAGCGCGAGGAGGTGCGGATCACCGCCGCCGTGCTGCGCGACGGCAGCAAGGAGATCGCGCTGCGGCTGCGCTCCAAGGACACCGCCCGCGAGGTGCTGACCGGCCCCGACCTGGTGCCGGGCCTGACCGCCGCGCTGCTGGCGACCTTCTCCTGATCCCCTGATCCCCTGATCGCCTAGGACGTGCAGGACGGCAGCGCGGAGGTCTGCCCGGAGCGGATCTGCTCCAGCGCCTTCAGCGCTCCGTCCAGCGTCTCCACCTTGACCAGGTTCAGCCCGGACGGGGTGTTCTTGGCGGCCTCGGCGCAGTTCGCCCCCGGGGCGAGGAAGTACTCGGCGCCCGCGTCCCGGGCGGCGATCAGCTTCATCGCTATGCCGCCGATCGGGCCGACCTCGCCCTCGTCGGTGATGGTGCCGGTGCCGGCCACGAACCGCCCGCCGGTCAGGTCGCCCGGGGTCAGCTTGTCGATGATGCCGAGCGAGAACATCAGGCCGGCGCTCGGGCCGCCGACGTCCTGCAGCCCGATGTCGATCCGGAACGGGTAGGTGTGCCGCAGGCCGGGGCGGATGCCGACCATCGCGGCGCCGGTGTCCGGCGACTTCACGGTCGGGACGCCGATGTCGGTGCGCACCCCCGGCTCGGCCGAGCCCTCCTTGACCCGCGGCACCACGGTGAAGACCGCCGACTCGCCGGGCTGGTGCCGGGTGACCGCCTTGGCGACCGCGTCCGCGTCGGCGACCGGGGTGCCGTCGACCGCGATGATCTGGTCCCCGGCGTGCAGCCGGCCCTCGGCCGGGGCGCCGGCGGTGACGCTCTGGACGATCAGCTCGCTGCCCATCGGGATGCCCAGCTGGTTCAGCGCCGCGGTGCGGGCGTGGTCCTCGGAGAGCGCGAACTCCTCGGCGTTCTGCCGCTTGGCGTCGGCGTCGGTCTGGCCCTTCGGGTAGACGTTGTCGTGCGGCACCACCAGCACGTCGTCGCGCAGCCAGCCGACCACCGCGTTGACCAGGCTCGGCTCGTACTTGGCGCCGGTGACCTGGACGGTCGTCATGTTGAGGTGCCCGCTCGCCGGGAACGACTCGTGGCCGGTGATGGTGATCACCGGGGTCCCCGTCTTCTCCTGCACCCCGAGCGTGTTGTACGTCGGGCCCGGGCTCATCTCGGTGTACGGCACCTTCATCAGCACCGAGGCGCAGAGCAGCGCTATGAGCAGCAGGGTGGCGGCGAGCATCGTCGCAGAGCGGCGTGGCATGCCTCGACAGTACGGGACGCCGGTGACGGCGCGCCCGGCGGGCCGGGCCCCACCGGCCCCGGCCCCCGGGAGGCGTTCTACCGCTCCGGGCGCTCCTGCGGGGCGCCGGCGGCCGTGGTGCGTTCCATCGCGGCCATGAACCGCTGGTGCTCGGCCAGCGAGGCCGGGTCCCCCGTCGCTCTCGGGGCCCGCTGGGCCCAACCCGCCCACACGGTGGCCAGCACCGCGGCGACGCAGGGAATGATCAACCAGGCGAGCGCAGCCATCTCAGTACTCCCAGCTCGTCGTGTCTATGAGCAGATTAACCATCCCGGCGGACAACGCCGCGGGCGCCGTCCGGGTTACGGCACGGCCGATCGGCTCACTTCCAGGGAGTATCGGACGCACCGGCCCACACCCGTTCGGGTGAGCGACCGGCGCGCCTGCGCGACACGGGGGTCCGGCGGGTACTCAGCAGTCGCCGGCGCCGACCCACTCCTCGCCGCCGTCCGCGAACACCTGGTGCTTCCAGATCGGCACCTCGTGCTTGAGGTCGTCGATCAGCCGGCGGGCCGCCTCGAACGCCTCGCCGCGGTGCGCGCAGGACACGGCGACAATCACGGCCTTGTCGGCGATCCCCAGCCGGCCCACCCGGTGCACCGCGGCCAGCGCCCGGACCGGGAAGTCGGCGACGACCTTCTCGGCGACCCGGCGCAGCTCCCGCTCCGCCGACGGGTGGCAGCTGTACTCCAGCACGGAGACCGGCCGGCCGCCGTCGTGGTCGCGGACCGTCCCGACGAAGACGGTCGTCCCGCCGGCCGCGTCGTCGCCGACCGCCTCGTGGACCTCGTCGAGCGAGAGCGGCGTGTCGCGGATCGCGAGCAGGCGGATCGGGTCGTGGTTCTCGGACATGCCCCCATGATTGCCCATCCCGGGCGGGCCCCGGACACCGCCCGGGGCCACCGCCCGGAACCGGTCAGAACCGGCGCCGCTTGCGCGCTCGCCGCACCAGCGCCGCCGTGCCCACCAGCGCCACCGTCGCCCCCGCCGCACCCAGGCTGGTCGCCGCCTCCTTGCCGCCCAGGCGCCGCCCGGCCACCGCGTGCTTGCCCGCCACCTGCGCCAGCAGCTCCGCCAGCACCTCCTCGTTGGTGTGCGCCGGACGCCAGCCCGCCTCGTGCAGCCGGCTCCCCGACACCACCCACGGGTACATCGTGTACGCCAGGTCCCCGGCCGGCGCCGGCGTCAGCCCCAGCCGGTGCAGCCGCGCCGCGGTCCCCAGCGCCAGCGAGGCCGGCAGCTCCATCCGCCGGATCCCGGACAGCCGCTCCACGTCCTCCTGCTCCAGCCAGCCGTCGCAGCCGACCGTCACCTCGCCCTCGACCAGGCCCAGCACCGCGTACTCCAGCGCCGCCGCCAGGTCGTCCACGTGGCAGAACTGCCAGCACGGGCGCGAGCCGGCCACCACCAGCAGCCGCGGCGCCTCGAAGTGCCGCGTCAGCACCGTGTCCACGCCCGGGCCGACCACCACCGCCGGGCGCAGCACCGTCACCTGCAGCCCCGGGTGCGCCCGCGGCGCGCGCCGCGCCAGCCGCTCGATCTCCAGCAGGTCCCCGACCAGCGAGGCCTCCTCGGTCGCCCGCAGCTCCGAGTCCTCCGCCAGCGGCACCTCGTTGTCCGCCAGCGCGCCGTAGACCATCGCCGAGGTGCACAGCACCACCCGGGGCACCCCGGCCGCCGCGGCCGCCGTCAGCACCGTCTGCGCGCCGCGCACGTTGTAGGCGCTGCGCGCCCGCGGGTCGGACTCCATGCCCAGGTCCATCGCCAGGTGCACCACGACGTCCACCCCGGACAGCCGCTCCGCGACCGCCGGGTCCCGCACGTCCAGGACCCGCCACTGCACCCCCGGCACCTCGCCGCGCCGGTCGTCGACGGCCAGGACGCGCTTCACCCCCGGCGAGGCCACCAGGCGGGCCGCGACCCGTTCGCCGAGCACCCCGGCGGCGCCCGTGACGGCCACGGTCAGCGGCTTTCCGGCATAGGCTGGAGGCGGCGACGCCGTGATGTCCGGGGCGTCCTCTCCTCCGGTCAGCCCAGAGCGAACGTCCGAGGGCGGGGAACTCACCGGCCATCCTCCACGGTTAGCTTATGTGCGTACGTACGTGTGTCACGTACGTCCATCCTGCCCGAGGCGAAGGCCCGGCGGTGCACCCGGCGCGGGCCAGCCGTGCGGGAGCCGCCCGTCGGCCGGGAGTCCCCCACTCCGCCCACCGCCCCGGGCGCGCAGATTCACCGCCACCACCCGTATGACGGCCGACCGGATCGAGGACCCCGTGAGCGACCTTCCCTTCGGATTCGGCGTTCCGCCCGAGGAGCCCGAGGACGGCAAGGCCAAGCCCGACGACGACCGGAAGAAGAAGGAGGAGGGCGAGGCCCAGCCCGGCGGCCCGCAGCCCTTCGGCTTCGCCGGCGGCAACCCGTTCGGCGCCCTGTTCGGCATGGGCCTGCCCGGCATGCCCGGCACCCCCGGCGCGGGCGCTCCCGGCGCCGGCGACAACCCCTTCGCCGCGATGTTCGGCGGCCTCAACCCCAACGACCTCGGCGCCGCCTTCCAGCAGCTCGGCCAGATGCTCTCCTTCGAGGGCGGCCCGGTCAACTGGGACCTCGCCAAGGACATCGCCCGGCAGACCGTCGTCGCCGAGCCCGCCGAGGGCAAGAGCAAGGACCGCTCCGTCAGCGCCGCCGAACGCTCCGCCGTCGCCGAGGCCGTGCGCCTCGCCGATCTGTGGCTCGACGGCGTCACCACCTTCCCCTCCGGTGCCGGCACCGCCGTCGCCTGGAGCCGCGCCGAGTGGATCGAGGCCACCCTCCCGGTCTGGAAGGACCTCGTCGACCCGGTCGCCGAGCGCGTCGGCAACGCCATGGGCGGCGTCCTGCCCGAGGAGATGCAGGCCATGGCCGGCCCGCTGCTCGGCATGATGCGCTCCATGGGCGGCGCCATGTTCGGCACCCAGATCGGCCAGGCGCTCGGCGCCCTCGCCGCCGAGGTGGTCGGCTCCACCGACGTCGGCCTGCCGCTCGCCCCCGCCGGCAAGGCCGCGCTGCTGCCCCAGAACGTCGCCGAGTTCGGCGAGGGCCTCAGCGTGCCCGCCGAGGAGGTCCGCCTCTACCTCGCCCTGCGCGAGGCCGCCCACCAGCGGCTCTTCGCCCATGTGCCGTGGCTGCGCGCCCACCTGCTCGGCGCCGTCGAGGCCTACGCCCGCGGCATCAAGGTCGACAGCTCCCGCATGGAGGAGCTCGTCGGCCAGCTCGACCCGAGCAACCCCGAGGCGCTCCAGGAAGCGCTCGCCGGCGGCCTGCTCCAGCCCGAGGACACCCCCGAGCAGAAGGCCGCGCTGGCCCGGCTGGAGACCGCGCTCGCCCTCGTCGAGGGCTGGGTCGACGCCGTCGTGCACGCCGCCGCCGAGCCCCACCTGCCGCAGGCCGGGGCGCTGCGCGAGACCGTCCGGCGCCGCCGCGCGGCCGGCGGGCCCGCCGAGCAGACCTTCGCCACCCTGGTCGGCCTCGAACTGCGCCCGCGCCGGCTGCGCGACGCCGCCCGCCTCTGGGCGCTGCTCGCCGACGCCCGCGGCACCGAGGGCCGCGACGACCTCTGGCAGCACCCGGACATGCTCCCCACCGCCGCCGACCTCGACGACCCCGACGCCTTCGTGCACCGGGGCGGCGGTGACGACCTGGAGGGCGGCATCGACTTCGACGCCCTCGACAAGCTGCTCGGCGAAGCCGCCGCCGGCGGCGCCACCGGCCAGGGCCCCGGCACCGCGAAGCCCGACCTGACCAAGGACGACGGCGACAACGGGAAGGACGAGCCCACCGCATGACGGCCGCCGACACCGGCCTCGCCGGAGCCCTGCACGCCGACGCCGTCCGCGCCCTGGACGGCTGGCGGCCCGCCGACCCCGAGCAGGACCGGCTGCGCCTCGCCTACCTCCGGCACCTCGCCGAGCAGCCCGACGGCCTCTACCGCTCCTGCCTGCCCGCCCACATCACCGCCAGCGCCGCCGTCGTCGACCCCGCCGCCGGACGCGTGCTGCTGACCCTGCACCCCAAGGTCGGCCGGTGGCTGCAGATGGGCGGGCACTGCGAACCCGGCGACCGCGACCTCGCCTCGGCCGCCCTGCGGGAGGCCACCGAGGAGTCCGGCATCCCCGATCTGGCCCTCCTCACCCACGACGGCGCTCCGGTCCCGGCCAAGCTCGACCGCCACCAGGTCCGCTGCACCGGCAAGGACCGGCCCGAGAACACCCACCTCGACGTCCAGTACATCGCGGTGGCCCCGCCCGGCGCCCAGGCGCTGATCAGCGAGGAGTCGCTCGACCTGCGCTGGTTCGACTACGACCGCCTGCCCGAGCTCACGGACCACTCCGTGCGCGACCTGGTGGCGCGCGCCCGCGAACTCACCGGCTGAAGCACTCGGGAGCGCCCGGATAACGGGAGGGGCGCGGGCCACATGGACCCGCGCCCCTCCCGTCGTCCGTCCCGTCCTCAGCCTGTTCGCGCGCTCAGCCGCAGGACTCCGCCGGGCCGGCCTCCGACGGGGCCTCGTGCCGGGCCCCCGGGATGTGCGGCAGCCGGGCCGCCGACGCCACGCCCTCCAGATAGCCGCGCGCCCGCTCGGTCCGCGGATACGCCTCCAGCAGCGCCCAGAAGTCCGGGCCGTGGTCCGGCACCAGCAGGTGCGCCAGCTCGTGCAGCAGCACGTAGTCGACCACGTACTCCGGCATCCCCTGCAACCGGTGCGAGAGCCGGATCGTCCGCTCGCTCGGGGTGCACGACCCCCAGCGCGAGTTCTGGTTGGTCACCCAGCGGACCTGGGCGGGCCGGGCGCGACCGCCCAGATAGGCCGCCGAGAGCTCCCGCGCCCGGGCCACCAGCGCGTCGTCACCGAGCACCCGGCGGCTCTCCTGCGCGGCCAGCTTCTCCAGCATCTGCGCGACCCAGCGCTGCTCCTCCGCGTGCGACATCCGGGCCGGGATCAGCACGATCGTGCGGTCGCCCTCGCGGTAGGCGGACACCGTCCGGCTGCGGCGGGCGCTGCGCCGCACCTCCACCCGGGACCGGTCGATCGGCTGGCGCGCGGCCCCGGGCTGCGGTTCCGGGCGCTGCTCGGACCGTGGGTCGGGACGCTGCTCCGGACGCCCGCGCGTACTCGGCGCCGCCACGCGGGACCCGGACGCTGCACGGGCACGCCGAGGCGACGCCGAGGGATGGGAGTCCCGTTCGGCTGCCATGGCACACGACGTTACCCGCTCCTCCTGACAGAAGTCCGCTGCCATGGCCGAAATGTTTCGTGGAGCGATCGGGAACGAAAGGCCGACGGCAGGTGTCCGGAATGCGACGTCGGGCCGGACGCCAAGTTATCCACAGGGTGTGCGAACGGATCATCTGATGATGCCCCCGCCCCTGTGGACAACCCGCCGCACCCCGTCCCCCCGATCGGGCATGCTGCCGTCAGCCGTCCGGAAACCATCGGAAGGAAGACCGCCGTGCGCCTCGCCCTCAAGCCCGCCCTCTCCCGCAGCTGGCGGGACTCGGACACCCTCCAGTTCGGCACCATCCCGCAGCACGCGGGGGTGCTCGGCCACGCCGCCGACGAGGCGCTGCGCGCGTTCCTCGGCCTCGTCGACGGGACCCGCGACCGGCCCGAGCTGCTCGCCGAGGGTGAGCGGATCGGCTTCGGGCGCGACCCCGCCGACTCCCTGCTCGACCTGCTGGAGGAGGCCGGCGTGCTCGACGACGCCGAGGCCTCGGACGCGGCCCTGGCCCGTTTCCCCCAGCCGCACCGCGACCTGCTCGGCCCCGACCTCGCCTCGCTGTCGCTGATCCACGCGCCGCCCGGCGCCGCCCCCGCCGTACTGGCCCGGCGGCCCGAGCACGCGGTCGAGGTCCGCGGTGCCGGGCGGATCGGCGCGGCCGTCGCCACCGTCCTCGCGGCGAGCGGCATCGGCACGGTCACCGTGGTGGACTCCGGCCGGGTCACCCCCGCGGACTGCTCCCCCGCGGGGCTGCCGCCGGTCGACGTCGGCCGGCTCCGGGCCACCGCCGCCCGGGAGGCCGTCGACCGGGCCACCGCGCGGCGCCCCGGCCGGCGCCGCCGCGGGCCGAGATCGGGGCTGCCCGACCTGGTGGTGCTCGCGCCCCGGGACGGCAGCGGCGCGTTCGCCGGCGGCACGCCCCAGGCCCGCGAGCTGCTCCGGGCCGGGGTGCCGCACCTGTACGTCGGGGTGGTGGAGGAGTACGGGGTGGTCGGGCCGCTGGTCCTGCCGGGCGTCTCGGCGTGCGGCCACTGCCTGGTCCTGGCGCGGGAGGACGAGGACGCCGCCTGGCCGCGGATCCTCGCCCAGCTCGCCGAGGGCGGCCCCGGGCGGGCGCCGACACCGGCCTGCGACACCGCGCTCGCGACCGCGGTCGCCGGACTCGCGGCCCTGCACGTCCAGGTCCTCCTGGACGGCGGCCGGCCGCCCAGCGTGGACGGCTGGTGCGAGCTGTCCGCCGTGGACGGCATGGCCCGCCGCCTCCGCCTCAAGGGCCACCCCGACTGCGGCTGCCTCTGGCAGCCCACGCCACCACACTGACGCACCGCCCCGGACCCGAAGGGAGCCGCCCCGGACCGACCACTGACAGCCCGCCGCAGCGGCCTGCGGACGCTGCTGCGAGCGTGGGAACGGCCCCACGCCGACAGTCGAGCCGCCCCTCGATGCCTCGGCGCCTCGGCTGTGGCCGAGGCTCCGCATCTCGTCCAACACGGAGACGACCTTACGAGGTTCCGCCCCCGCCGCGCGACGAGCGACAAC